>JAQBPP010000059.1 GCA_028287455.1 Bacilli bacterium
CTTCTATCGATTAGGCAAAAACTAGCAATAACTCTGATAGAGTCCAAATTCCATAAAAAAAGTAACTCCCAATGTCAGGAAGTTACCTTAACTCTATTTGCATGCGAAAATATTATTCCGGCGGCGATATCTCATCTTGAGGCGGATTGTGGAAAATATGCTCCTGAGCGCCATTCCACATGCGCCCCGCTGGATCAGGGGCAGTCGTGCCGTCTGGTCGCAAAGGAGCGTGCGCGCTCTCAGCCTTGGGAAACTCAAGGTGCTTGCTGCCGCCGAAATTTCCGGGGTGGTTATCTTTGTTGCGTACCATTTGCGGCAATCCTCCTTTGAGGTCATCTTTTGATAGAATTCCCCGCAGATACCGCGATTATGTGCACGGCGAAAAGCAACTTATTTCTGATCCACAGGAGGCTGAGTCGGTTGATCAGTACGGTCACTGCGTTGTTCGAAACGGCGTTCCGGAGGTCTGCTGCCGCCACTGCGGCCTTGCCCACGGTCACGGTCCGGTCTGCTGGCCCCTGCCGGAGGTAAAGGACTGGGCGCCTCGCCGCGCAATTCACGCAATGCCTCTTTATGTGAGAGATCCACACGTCCTTGTGCATCTATGCCAATCACTTTAACCTGAAGTTCATCGCCAACATTGCAAACGTCTTCCGTTTTAGCAACACGATCTTCTGACAGTTGAGAAATATGGCAGAGTCCTTCTTTGCCTGGCAGAATCTCAAGGAATGCGCCGTATTTCTCGACACGGGTGACTTTGCCTGTATAGATCGAACCGGCTTCGATTTCCTGCACGATGCCTTCGATAATACTTCTTGCCTTTTCACCCGCATCTACGTCTTGTGCCGAAATAAAGACGCGACCATCTTGCTCGATATCGATTTTGACGCCGGTATCTTCGATAATCTTGTTTATCACACGTCCGCCTGGTCCAATGACTTCACGGATTTTATCCGGATGAATTTTCATTGTGATAATGCGCGGCGCATATCGGGACAGTTCTTTGCGCGATTCGGAGATCGCTTCGAGCATTTTGCCCAGAATAAACATTCTGCCGCGGTGCGCCTGCTGCAGAGCTGTTTCCAGAATGTCGCGGCTTAACCCTTTGATTTTAATATCCATTTGCAGTGCGGTAACGCCTTGTGCAGTACCGGCCACTTTGAAATCCATATCGCCCAAATGGTCTTCCATACCTTGAATGTCGGTCAAAACGGCCACTTTGCCGCCATCTGCCACAAGACCCATGGCGACGCCCGCTACAGGCGCCTTAATCGGTACCCCGGCATCCATCAAGGCCAAAATAGAACCGCAAATTGAAGCTTGAGACGTGGAACCGTTCGATTCCAGCACTTCAGACACCAATCGGATCGTATAAGGAAAATCTTCTACACTTGGAATAATCGGTTCAATCGCCCGTTCACCGAGTGCGCCATGTCCAATATCTCGCCTGCTAGGCGGCCGCAGAGCTCTGGCTTCTCCGACTGAAAAAGGCGGGAAATTATAATGGTGCATAAACCGTTTCGACTCTACCAAATTGATTCCATCAAGGATTTGCACATCCCCAAGTGCACCTAATGTACAGATGCTTAGCGCTTGAGTTTGTCCACGCGTAAACAGTCCGGAGCCATGCGTGCGCGGCAGCAGGTGCACTTCAGCCGTAATCGGCCTAATTTCGTCAAGTTTCCTGCCGTCAGGGCGGATGCCTTCGTTTACAATTGCGCTTCTGACTTCTTCTTTGACAATGTCATACAGCACTTCATCGATATCAGGCAAAAGACTCTCAGCAAAACGCGGCCCGTCTCCGCCGAGCAGCGTTTCCCGAATTTCGTCCTTCACCGCCGAAATTGCTTCTTCGCGCGCATGTTTTTCCTCCGTACGAATCGCCACCCGCAGCTTGTCTGCTGCAAGTTCACGCGTTGCAGCATTGACTTCTGCGTTTACCTGATGCAGCGTAATCTCACGCTTGGTGATCCCCACAGATTGCGCCATTTCTTCCTGCCAGACCACTAAGCGCCTGATCTCTTCATGTCCAAACATGATCGCTTCCAGCATAACCTGTTCAGGTACCTCTTTTGCTCCTGCTTCGACCATGACAATGGCATCCTTCGTTCCAGCAACCGTTAAATGCATATCCGACTGCTCCGCCTGCGCTACAGTAGGATTAATAACAAATTGTCCATCGATTCGTCCGACGATAACCCCGGCAATTGGGCCGTCAAATGGGACATCAGACAAAGTCAAGGCTGCGGATGCACCCAGCATTGCTGCCATTTCAGGCGGACAATCCTGGTCGACTGACATGACGATGCACACGATTTGGATTTCATTCCGGAAGCCCTCTGGAAACATCGGGCGAATGGGTCGGTCGATCAATCTGCTGGCAAGCACTGCGCTTTCTGACGGACGTCCTTCACGTTTAATATAGCCACCTGGAATTTTGCCCACTGCATAAAGCCGTTCTTCATAATTCACGGTCAATGGGAAAAAATCGAGGTCTCGCGGTTCCTTGGAAGCAGTCATGGTCGCGAGTACCACTGTATCTCCGTATGTAACCAGGACTGAACCTGTCGCCTGCTTGGCAAGCTTTCCTGATTCAACTACTAATTTGCGACCTGCAAGCTCAATTTCAAATGTCTGCTGCATAATCTGTTGTTCGTTCCCCTTCCCTGGCAATCTCCACTTGTCCTTAAAAAACAGTTGTATGTATTTCAATTACATAATTTCAACAACATATAACTTAATTTTCGTCACAAAGACAGTATTTCCTTCTTCTAAAAGGCTTACACACTCGTTATGTGGATCAATGCGGGTAAAAAAGAAGAAGCGGGGTATTCCGCTCCTCTCGAATTGCCTATTTACGTAAGCCTAATTTTTCGACCAATGTCCGATACCGATTTACATCGCTGCTACGTAGATAGTTTAACAGATTACGACGATGTCCGACCATTTTCAACAGGCCGCGCCGTGAATGATGGTCCTTCTTATGCACTGACAAGTGCTCGTTCAAATAATTGATTTTGTGAGTTAAAATCGCAATTTGAACTTCAGGAGAACCCGTATCTGTGTCATGAACCTTGTACTGGCTAATTAAAGTTTGTTTATCTTCTACGGTTAACACCTAAAGTCACCTCCTTATCCTGATCCCGAATGGCCCAGCACGCCGCCGAGGTTTGTCGAACTGCCGCGCCACTCGCTCTACACAGTGTTACAGCCAAAAGTATAGCATATGTAAAGCACAGGAGTCAAAGCGGCTGCTGGTCCAAGGTGAGCAGGCGTTCTCGTGCGTGCTTTACATCCAGCCGCAGCTGCTCGGTTAATTCGTCAACAGAGCCAAATTTTCGCTCATCCCTTATCCGTTCCAACACCTTAACTTCCAGTTCTTGTCCATAGAGATTGTCAGCATAATCAAGCAAATGCACTTCGATTGAGGGTTGTCCGTTTTCAAAAAAAGTTGGTTTTGTTCCTATATTCATTACACCAGGCAGAGTATCTGATCCGTGCTGCGTTCGTGCCAACACGACATAAACGCCGTTCATCGGCAGAACGTAGTTGTCGTCCAACCTTAAATTGGCAGTTGGAAAACCCAGCTGTCGTCCTCGCTGGTCGCCCTCCACCACAAGTCCTGTGAATTGATAATATCTGCCTAACAGCGTTGCCGCATGTCCCATTTCACCTGCTGACAGCCAGTCCCTAATCTGACTGGACGAAACTTTCAGCCCTTCCCGCTGGACGGGTTCCACAATGTCCGCATGAAAACCGTACTGCTCACCATAATTGACAAGGTCATGAGCGGTTCCCTCGGCCCCTTTGCCAAAACGAAAATCAAACCCTGCCACCACGCCTTTTACATTCATCGGCAGCAGGTAATCCGTGATAAAGCGCCAGGGTTCCATCGATAAAAACTCACGATTAAAATCAATTACAAACAGTGTGTCCACACCTAGTTCCTGTAAAAGACTGATTTTCTCAGCAAGAGGCGTCAGCAGCTGGTGATACCGTTCATCCTGCAGGGTGACAGTGCGCGGATGCGGAGACAAAGTCGCCACCGCCAGCGTAAGAGCAAGCCCAGAGGCCATCTGGCGTGCACGTTCAATCACTTGCTGGTGCCCAACGTGGATGCCATCGAAGTCTCCGAGTGCAACAACGCAAGGCTCAAACTGTTCAGCAGCGATGGCAGAATTGATGTAGTGAACGTTCATGCTTTTCCTCATTCCTTAAACACCTTAACTGGCCGTATCAGCAGCTCGCCGTCCGCACTTGAGCTGCTGTCTACCTGATAAATCGCATGCAATATGTTTTCTGCATCTACAAGTTTCACAAGCTCTCGGTCTGCCTGCTGCTGATTATCGTGTGCAGGTGAACGATCAAGCCGAGTTTCCTGCAGCCGCAGTGCTTTGCCGTCCATGACTGCGCTGAGTTCAACAGGATTGATCAAAACAGCGCTCATCCGTGGAATAGCGGCACCTGGTGGCAGAACTAACTCTGCTAGTCTGTTTTCCAGCGCGAATCGTTCAATCTCTTCCAATGAATGAGCCTGCTGCAAAGTAAACGGACCGGAGCTGATCCGAATTAACGCCGCCATATGCGCAGGAACGTCAAGCGCCTCGCCAATGTTATGACAAAGCGTGCGAATGTAAGTCCCTTTGGAACAGGTGACCTGAAAAACAGCCTCTGGGTAGTCCCTGTCCGGATGCCACTCAGCCAAGACGAGCTCATAGAAGTGTACAGTACGAGCGGGAATCGAAATCTGCTCGCCGCGGCGGGCTAATTCGTAGGACCTTTTGCCTGCGATTTTAATTGCTGAAAACGCAGGCGGGATTTGCTGCTGAGTCCCGATAAATCGAGCCAAAGCGTGTTCTACTGCACCTCGCGTCAGCCTTTTCTTCCACTGCATGTCTGGCCCTGCAGCTTCAACTGTTTCGCCGCTCGCATCCTGGGTGGTCGTCGACCAGCCAAAGCGGATCGTGCCTATGTACGCTTTTTGTTGATCTAAAAGATACTCAGATAGTCTCGTTGCGGTCCCCATGCAAATCGGCAGTACTCCGGACACGTCTGGATCAAGCGTGCCCGTGTGGCCGACTCGTTTCATGCCTGACGCCTTGCGAATGCGGGCAACTACTTGATGCGAAGTGAGTCCCTTTGGTTTATCGACCACCAGGATGCCGCTCAGTGTTCCCAACGTGATTAGACCACCTTTATACCCAAGTGTGCACGCACTTCATTTAAGACCAGCGGCACAGCGTGCGCCACATTCTGGTCAATTGTGCAGCCAGCCGCCTTTTTATGACCGCCGCCGCCAAACTGAAGCGCAATAGAACTGACATCCGCCCGATATTTGGACCTTAGACTGACTTTAACACGCCCATCCGGCCGCTCTTTAAACAAGATAGCCACTTCCACCGTATCAATGCTTCTTGGAAATTCAACCAGATCTTCCAACTCTTCTTCAGCCGCCAGAAACTTGTCCATCATCGCCTGGGTGACGACCGCCCAAGCCACTTCACCCGATGCATCTACTTCCAGGCCGGCAAGTACCTCCTGAATCATCTTTAGCTGTGACGCCTTGCGCGCAACAAGCACCCGATCTGCTGTTTCAAACGGATCCACTCCGCGCGTAATTAAATCGGCAGCCATCAAGTGCACAGATGACGTAGTATTGCTGTGTCGGAAACCGCCTGTATCGGTCACAAGGCCCGTGTACAGACAGCAGGCAATCGCCTGAGGCAAATCTGCCCGGTTGTGCATCAGAAAATTGTAAACGACTTGTGTTGCGGATGCAGCGCTCACATCCACGTAATTCTCCGTGCCATAATGCGAATTGGTCACGTGATGGTCAATGTTCAGCAGTTCACAGTCAGGCGGGATCAGGATGGCTGCAGTGCCCAATTGGAGCAGATCCCCAGCATCTAACGTGATGACCGCATCGAAGCGCAGCGTCTCCAGCTGGGTTTGCAGTTCCTCAGCGGTTTGAAAAAGGTCGCTGCCAGGTAAAAACCGCAATCTGCGCGGTACAGGGTCTTCGTCTGCCAAAACCACATCTTTGCCGAGCTGCTTCAAATAATGCGCCAAACCAAGCGTGGAGCCGATCGCATCGCCATCCGGGCTGCGATGCGTCATCAGCAGGAAGGACTGAAAGCGATCGATAAACTCGTTCGCTCTTCGCATCTGCTGCTGCAGATCGCTAGTTGTCTCCGCTGGACTGTTTGTCACCCGCCGGTTCCTCCTCGTGGAGTCTGCGCAAAACTCCCTGAATTTTATCCGAGTAATCAATGGAAGTGTCCAGTTTAAAAGACAGTTCCGGAGTGATGCGCAATCGAATGCGCCGGGCAACTTCGCCGCGGATAAAACCAGTCGCTTTGGACAGTGCAGTTAACGAATTCTGGCGCGCCTCGTCGTCGCCGAGTACGGATACGAATATTTTGGCATGCTGCAAATCACCCGTTACTTCCACTTCAGTCACAGTAACAAATCCCACCCGGGGATCTTTCACCTCATTGCGAATAATGTCAGCGATCTCTCTTTGCATCTGCTCACTGACGCGTGATGAACGGACATTTGCCATCTGGAATCCTCCTAACATCGACTAAAATGGCAAAGCCCGACACATGTGCCGGGACTTCTGCTAAGCTTTAATTTGCTCCATTACAAACGCTTCTATAATATCTCCTTCTTTGACATCATTGAAACGTTCAAATGTCGCCCCGCACTCAAATCCGGTTAGCACTTCCCGCACATCATCCTTGAACCGTTTCAATGTATCAAATTTGCCGTCGAAGATCACGATTCCTTCCCGAATCACTCTCACGTCAGACTGGCGGGTTAATTTACCCTCCACGACATAGCATCCGGCAATCGTACCCACTTTGGACACTTTAAACGTTTGGCGAATCTCCGCACGACCCAGGAGCACTTCTTTATACTCGGGATCAAGCATCCCTTTCATCGCTGCCTCAATTTCTTCAATCGCATTGTAAATAACCCGGTACAATCGCACATCCACTTGTTCCGATTCTGCCATTTTCGCAGCGTTCACTTCGGGTCGAACGTTGAAACCCATGACAATCCCATTGGATGCCGTGGCCAGCAAAATATCGGATTCGGTGATGGCTCCGACGCCCCGATGAATAATCTTCACACGTACGCCTTGAACATCGATTTTTTCGAGTGATCCGGCCAGCGCCTCTACAGAGCCGTGCACATCACCTTTGATAATGACATTCAGATCCTTCACTGCGCCTTCCTGGATCTGCTTATAAAGATCATCAAGTGTTACACGACTGTTTGTGCCGAGTGTCTCTGCACGTTGTTTCGTTACACGCCGCTCAGTTAACATCCGCGCCTTGCGTTCGTCATCGTATACGACAAAGAGATCTCCAGCGCTTGGCACATCGTTTAAGCCGACAATTTCCACCGGATAGGACGGCGGCGCTTCCTTGACACGGCGACCATGGTCGTTGACCATTGCACGCACACGGCCAAAGCTGGTTCCTGCTACGACGATATCCCCAACACGCAATGTGCCATTTTGCACCAGGACAGTTGTTACAGGTCCGCGACCTTTATCCAGTTCTGCTTCAACTACCGAACCACGCGACCTTGCTTTCGGATTCGCTTTTAACTCTCCGACTTCAGCCACAAGCAAAATCATTTCAAGCAGCTCTTCCAGTCCTTGTTTTTGCAGCGCCGAAACATAAGAGAAGATCGTATCGCCGCCCCAGTCTTCCGCCACAAGTCCGTATTCAGTGAGCTCTTGCTTCACCCGGTCTGGATTGGCGCCTGCTTTATCCATTTTATTAACCGCTACAATGATTGGAACGCCAGCTGCCTTCGCATGATTGATCGCTTCAATCGTTTGCGGCATAACACCATCATCTGCCGCGACTACCAGTATCGTGATATCAGTCACCTGTGCGCCACGGGCCCGCATCGAAGTAAACGCTGCGTGACCTGGAGTATCCAGGAATGTGATTTTCTTGCCGCCGATTTCCACCTGGTAGGCACCGATGTGCTGCGTAATGCCACCGGCTTCTGAAGCAGTTACCTTGGTCTGCCGAATTGCGTCAAGCAGCGTGGTCTTGCCGTGGTCGACGTGACCCATGATGGTCACCACTGGCGGACGTACTACTAGCTCCGCAGCATCTTCGTCTTCAAACAGCATATCCAATGCTTCCTGGTCGACCGGTTCCTTGACAACGACTTCCACACCCATATCCTGCGCAACAACTGTAATGGCGTCAACATCAATCTGTTGATTAATGGTAGCCATCACACCTAAAAACAATAACTTCTTAATAACTTCACTGGATTCCCGCCGTAGTGCTTTGGCGAATTCAGCAACAGTCAGCGGACCGTCAATTTCGATGCGCTTCGGCAAATCAGCTTGTCTGGGAGGTGCTGGAGCCTTGTACTGGGCTTGATTTCTGCCGCGGCCTCCGCCTGAACGGTTAAAATCGTTCCCGCCGCTGCGATTTCCACTGCCGCGATTTTGCTGAGTTCTACCTTGAAAAGACGAGCCCGTACTCGGTCCGGGAGTCGGTTGCTTGCGTCTGCCAGCTGGGATTTTTTGATCTCTGGGTACCGAATTCCGGTCGTTCTCCAGATCCTGATACTTGTCAGGTTCGATCACTGCAGTGGACTGACCAGACGGCGCTCCGCCTCTTGGCGGCCTGTTTTGCTGACTGCCTTGCCGCTGTTGACCACTGCCGCCTTGCCGCTGCTGACTGCCTTGCCGCTGTTGACCGCCTTGCCGCTGCTGACTGCCCTGCCGCTGCTGACCACTGCCGCCTTGCTGACCACTGCCGCCTTGCTGACCACTGCCTGCTTGCTGACCACGGTTTCTGGATGGACCTGCAGAAGCCGCGCCTGTTGGACCTTGGCTGCGATTTCTTGCGCCTGCATTTGCCGATCCCCCGCCTTGGGAGTACGGTCTTTTGTCAGCCGCGCCACTTCCTTGCCCAG
>JAQBPP010000070.1 GCA_028287455.1 Bacilli bacterium
GGAACATGCATCTTTTACGATCAGGATCACGACAAATGCGGCATTCATTCTGTTAGGCCTTCTATTTGCCGAGCATTTGGCCTGTATAACAACTTGATCTGTTTTCGCAAACCGGAGGCAGCTGCAGCGGAAAATTGGCATCCGAACGAACTGCCTGCGGGTATTCTGTCAGTGGATTTTACCTGGAAGGATTTTTAATCTTAAACTGTTTTTAATCGGGATAGTTACTATATCAGGGAGGGAATCTGATATGAGGTACATAAAACCTGTTTTTGAACTATTAGATATTGAGACCGATATATTTTTTAAAGATGTCATAAACCATTCAGGGAAATCGGAACATCTATCGTTAGATGTCTATCAGCCTCAAGTGGATCAAGAAACTAGTAGACCTGTAATCCTCTGGATTCATGGTGGTGGCTTTCGACATGGAAATGATAAGCGTCAAAAATATATCGTTGAATTTGCGACGAGGTTTGCCAAAAAGGGTTACGTTTGTATTGCAAATGATTACAGAGTAAGGGAAAATCCAAATGAGGATTCCAAAGGAACTCTCATCGACGCGATAAGTGATTGCATACAAGCGCTTGAATGGATTCGAAATCATAGTGAACAATACAGAATTGATTCATCCCGTATGATTATCGCAGGTGGGTCAGCAGGCGGAATGATTGCTGTAAATTTGTGTTATGGAGATGGATCTACTGGAGTTCATGTTGATTTAACCGGAGTTAAGGCATTGGTTGACTTATGGGGTACACCAGGTGACCTCGCCTTGGATATTCATCCTGATCGTTTACCGGTGATCATTGTACATGGAACGAATGACCAAGCTGTTCCCATTCAAAATACCGAACTATTTATCGAACAATTGAAAGCTAAGCGAATGCATCATTCGTTTTTACGACTTGAAGGAGCACCTCATACTCCAATGCAGCATGTTGAACAAATCGATGAGGAAATAACAAATTTTCTTGTAAATCTTCTGTAAACATCCAAAATCAATTGATGGAAGAATCAAATAAGTCCTTCCTTTGGAAGCGCTTAACTGATAAAGTGAAACGTGAAAAGCATATAAAACTGGGGGGTTAAAGTTTGAAAAAGATCGGAATGTCGTTACTTTTTATTACTGTGTCAGCTTTACTCATTGCGGGTTGTGGATCAAAAACCGTTTCTCCAGTATCTTCAGATCAATTGGTAACGAAGGATCCCGTCACAATTACGATCGGTATGAATAAAAGCATGTTAAGTGACGATGAAATCAAGCAATACTTTCAGATCCTGTAAGTAAGCGTTTTCCGAACATTACAGTTCAAAGGATTGATACCTCTCAAAAAGGGTCCACTTTGCCAGATTTGGTAGCCGCGGGCACAGTTCCCGATATTGTTACGAACTATGAAGGTCCTCTGAGTACGCTAAACGATTTAGGACTCACTTATAATATGGAACCGTTAATTCAAAAGCATAAGTTTGATATCAACCGAATTGAGCCTCAAGCGATCGAAACAGCTAAAGTTGGCGCAGATCAGACTTATATTGCTGCTTTGCCATCTTATACAAATGCCTTTGCGCTCTTTTACAATAAAACCATTTTTGATCATTTCGGTGTTCCCTATCCCAAAGACGGAATGACTTGGGAGGATGTTCATGATTTAGCAATCAAAGTGACTAAAAATGAAAATGGAACCCAATTTCGCGGGTTTTATCCTGATGCAGTAGCACGGGGCGCCCAACAATTAGGTCTCAATTACGTAGATTTCAAGACCAATCAAGCGACAATGGATACAGACCAGTGGAGACAACTCTATCAATTATGGCTCAGTTTCTTTGATATTCCTGGAAATGCGGATGGAGCGCTAAGAAAAATAGATGCCAGTGGAAACCTAAAAGCTTTTACTGATGGACAAATGGCTATGATTACCGGATACAGCGGTACATTAAATACGTTAGCACAAGCCAATGGTTTAAATTGGGATATGGTCACTTACCCTCAAAACAAGGCTTTGCCTGGTTATGGACAACGTGTGGATTCACCTTTTTTGTCTGTGACTTCTTCAAGCCAGCATAAGGACGAAGCGTTTGAAGTAATTGCCACAATCCTTTCTGACGCCGTTCAAACGGATATGTGCCGTCACGGTAGGATGTCTATTTTAAAAGATCCAAACATAAAGCAACAGTTCGGGTTGGATACTCCGTTTAAGGACAAAAATATTAAGAGTATGGCTGCTTTGAAATTTACGGTAATGTCACCCATGAAATTCCTCGGAGACAGTAACGTTAATACTGTAATGGTGAATGCGTTTAATGAATTGCTGCAAAACCAAAAAGATGTGAACTCAGCGATGCGGGATGCAAATGATGCGATGAATCAACTGATTCAGACTCAGATGCAGAAAAAATAGTTTCGATTAAAACCCCGATTTCTCTAGGAGGTAAACGAATGAGAAGATGAAAAAAGGATGGCTGTGCGCAGTGGCTGCGGTACTATCATCGATTCTCTTATTGGTCGGTTGCGGCAAAAGCAGCACCGCTAGTCAAACTTCGGATGCCATCGATACTACCCCAGTTACATTGGTTTATGCAACAAACTTAGGACTGACGCAGGATGATTTTCAAAAACAAATAGCAGACCCAGTACATGCTAAATTCCCATATATTACGATGCAATACATCGCGAGGGATAATGGCAACGACCTGAAAAATCTGGTGGCTAATGGAACTAATATTGACATTTATTCGTATCCTTATGATCGGTTTCCAGCCTACATTCAGGATTTGGGATTGCAATTTGACCACTCTCAAGTGATTAAAAAATTCCATTTTGATATCAATACACTTAGTCCAATCGCCATGCAAGTATTAAACAATGTAAGCGACGGCAAAGGGATTTATGGTTTGCCGATTCAACTGGGGGCGGGTGTCCTTTACTATAATAAGGATGTCTTTGATAAATTTGGAGTCGCTTATCCCAAAGATGGCATGACCTGGGATCAAGTGATCAGTCTGGCCAGACAAATGACTAGAACGGTCGAAGGTGTGCAATATCGCGGGTTGAACAGTTTTTACAGCATTCTAATACGTGAAAACCAGTTATCCCTTCCAGCTGTTGCTCAAAATGCTGATCAAGCGGATATCATGAATGACAATTGGAAGTTATTGTACTCCACTTTACAAAGTATCTACAGCATACCTGGCAATGCCAGAACACCTGGAAAAGACACTACGTCTGAAGTGCAAATTTTTTGGAAAAGTAAAACGGTCGCGATGGATGCGATGAATTTCGGGCAGGAACCTGCATTTGGTGACTTCACGAATTGGGATATGGTGTCACTGCCGACATTCCCGCAAAAACCAGGCATCGGTATGCAATCGTCACCTACGATTTATAGTGTTTTATCGTCCAGCCAGCATAAAGATCAAGCATTTCAAGTACTGGCATACCTTGCTTCAGATGAACATCAGAAGTGGATTGCTGAACAGGGGGGAATCCCGGCGTCTGTAAATCCAGCTGTAATTAAGGCGTTTGGCGCAAACAGGCCGGATTTGAAAGGAAAGAATGTTGGTGCCGTCTTTTTTGACAAAGCTGCACCGCCTCCCGCGCGGAGAGATCCAACTTTAATGCATGACAGCCAACAGACGATGCAAATTGCCATCAATCATCTCAATGATGTGATCGTCGACCAGAAGGATATCAATACCGCACTGTCCAGTGCTTCGGATGAAATAAATAAAACGCTCGCAACCATGAAACAGTCTCAATAAAATTGTTTGCATCAAAGATCGGGTGTTCTGCATTGTACTAAGTCACAAGAGGTCCAGATTATTGAAAATATTTCATGAGTGCGGTATATTTGGCATCATGGATACATTTTCCGGAATACTTATTCTTCAGACTTCCTCTCAAACAAGCTGGGAAGAATGGTTAGAAAACAATCACCATACTAACACACAAGGAGTATGGTTAAAAATTGCCAAAAAGAACGCACCAATTGCCACTGTGACATACGTAGAAGCAATTGATGCAGCGTTATGTTTTGGCTGGATCGATGGACAGAAACAGTCCTATGATCAGCAATTCTATTTGCAAAAATTTACACCACGCCGGGCAAAAAGCGTCTGGTCCAAGAAAAACGTTGATAAGATTACTCAACTTATCGAGTCTGGCAAGATGAGGCCATCAGGGCTCCAAGAAGTGGAGGCCGCCAAACAAGACGGCCGCTGGAATGCGGCATATGAATCCCAGCGTGACTTCATGGTTCAAGAAGACTTCCAAGCAGAACTGGATAAAAACTTACAAGCTAAAGCTTTCTATGCAACACTAAATAAACAAAATCGTTTTGCGATTTACTTTCGAATCAATTCAGCTAAAAAACCCGAAACCCGCAACGCACGAATTCGCAAGTTTATTACAATGCTTACGAACGAAGAAAATCTGTATCTGTAGTGGTGCTGGCATTTAAAAGGGGCGCTGGTGATGATTTACATAGCACTGTTACGAGGAATTAACGTAGGCGGTAAGAATATAATCAAGATGGCTGATTTGAGGCATACGTTTGAAACATTGGGATTTAAACAGGTGAAGACTTATATTCAAAGCGGGAATGTTCTGTTCGAATCAGATGACGACGAGGATTCACTCCGGCAGAGAATTGAGCATGAGATTGAATCTGATTTCGGTATTTCTCTCACAGTGATTTTGCGTACAGTCGAGGAAATAGAACGGATTATCGAAAATTGCCCGTTTGATTCAAACACTCTATCGGAAAATGACAGTATACAACTATCCCTGGGCTATATTCATTAGCCAAATAAAGGAGAGATTATTCAATTGCCCAATTTTCGTTTACAGATGTCAACGTTTGTATTAGGTATAACTTTAAGTACTGTTTTATCTCCTCTTGCTGTTCAAGCAGATAACTCAAGCACAGTGTCGGTGAGTGTTCCAGCTGAATGGAGTCAGCAGCAGCTGCTTGATCAGGTTAAGAAATTGATTTCAATTGACGATTCCTTTAGCTTGACACAGGCGGTCCGGAATGACAGAAGCAATAATGGATTCTCTTACTTGCCAAAAGTAACTTGGAGTTTCACTTGGAGCAAAGGAGACTCTCCAAATACCGAAAATATAAATGTAAGTGTTGACGCGGCAACAGGAAACATTTTGTCAATGTTCAGAAATTACTTTGGGAATTCATCTCCTGCTAATTCAGATAACGTATTGAGTGCTGATCAAGCGAAAGCAAAAGCAATACAGATAATTTCAGATTTATCACCATCTAAAGCAAATCTGCTGGATCAACCTGTCATTCAGCCATATTCTGATTATCGTGGACTCATCAATGGGTACAGTATGAAGTTTAATCGACTGGTAAACGGAGTACCATTTTTGTCAGACGGAATATTTGTGATTCTATCAGACCATGGGGATTTAATTAATTATAACTACTCTTGGTCATTTGATGATTCTCAATTTCCATCATCAAAACCAACACTAACACTTGATCAAGCGTCTGCTAAATTTGGTGTTTTACCTTTATCACTTAAGTATATATCAAAAAATCAACCATATGCTGCAAACTCTCTTAATACAGAATTAGTATATACGCCAGCAACATCTAGTTCGGGCGTATCAGGAGGACTACCTGTTGTAGATGCACTTTCAGGAGCACTCATTGATCTAAGTGTGTCTTCATCTGTTTATTCATCTGTTTATTCATCCGTTTACTCTTCTGTTTACTCTTCTGTTTATCAGAGCGCTCCAGTATCTTTAAAACCACTTGCTCCTCTAGTGTCGTCTCCAATAACTTCCAGTGACGATGCTGTTGCATTAGCTAAAAAACTGTTGGGAATTGACAACTCATTTGTAGTGAGTTCCAGTTCATATGGAACGGCTTCAAGTTCCATTCCAAACATTACCACCTCCTGGAATATTACATTTTCTCCTTCTGCGAATACTGGTACAAAGCAAGGCCCTGTGCAAAATATAACAGTTAGTCTTAACGCCGACACAGGTGAACTAATCTATTATTGGAACAACATTGCTAACCCGCCATCTACAACTTCAACAACAGTTTCATATGAACAAGCCATTCAAAAAGCAACCGACTTTGTGTTAAAAGCATTCCCATCGCAAGCAAACAAACTAATCGTAAACGGATCTCACGGAACATCAGGCAGCGGTACGCATAATGGTTACCTAATTTCTTTTGACCAAATGTTCAATGGAATTCCTGTGTCCCAAAGCTCTGGGCTGCAAGTTAGTGTTGACATGCAAACGGGTGCCATATTTCAGGTCTCCAATCGCAATCCAATTCAGCCCGCACATTTGCCAGACTCTACACAAGCAATATCCTTACAACAGGCACAAGCAGCCTATTTAAAAAATTTCCCTTTAAAGTTATCTTATATCGGTCAACCATCTTTTGATCCGGTAACCGGATTTACGTCTGCACCAGGCCAGCCGAAACTGGTCTACGCTACCAGTTCTCAATATGGGAATCCTGTACTCGACGCAATCTCCAGTAGTTTCGTCAGTACAAATGTCGGTCAACTCGTGCATCAGAATGTGACAGACATTAAGGGACATTGGGCAGAAGCAACACTTCAATCGTTTGCAGATAAGGGATATATCCAAGTTAAAGATGGCAAAGTCAATCCGGATCAATTATTAACACGAGCAAACGTTATCCACTTACTAGTACCTGCGTTGCGTAATACAAATTTTTCACACACATTTTCTTCAGGTTCGGGAACATCCCAAACGATGGCAGATCCGGATTTGGAGACGGCAAAAGCAGCCGGCTGGATTGATTCTAATCTGCAAAAGTTTCGTCCGGATGATAGGATGACCCGCGGAGAACTCGCAGAACTCGCCTCTCGTGTTTTAGGTTACCAGAAGTTAGCCGCTGCAGGATCCGCATTTAAAAATCCGTATTCGGACACTACTGAAGTTGACCCATACTTTGGTAATATCGCGGTTGTTACAGCGTTAGGGATTATGCAAGGGAATGAAGCAAACGAGTTTATGGAAAATGGGCAGATCACTCTCGCAGAAGTTGCGGTAGTTGCAGACCGATTAAATAAATTACAGCAGATATCTAATCCGTAAGAATAATTGTTTATGATTATACTAACGAGGAAACCTTGTGCAGGAGCTGCTTTATCGCCTATTGCTCGAGGTGTTTTCCTGACTGATACAAATTGGAAGGTGATGGAGCATAGTAAAGTATGTCAAATGTTTTTGGGATGCGGCGTACCTATTGTTCCGAGTGGAACAACGACCGGTTATCGTTTTGGCAGCGTTGCTTATCTTGTCGGTTCCGATCACGCCGACTGAACTGTGGTTGGTCAAAATGCTAGTAGATCATATACAGGTTTGGACGGTGCAGGATCCGGTCGGACCCATCATCATGTTAGCAGTATGGTTGACCCTTCTAATGCTTGCAAACAACATTGGCGGCGTACCGATTCCAATGGCGATGACGAGGCTGATGGAAATTGGAACACTTGAGGAACAACGTCTGTTATTGAAAAAAACGTCCCGTCTTCCTCTTGCGGCTGTCGAGTCACCGATGATCAAGGATCTTCGTGAACGTGCGAATCAGATTTCACTTTATGAAATTTATAATACAGGCGTCCAATTGCTGCATCTTGCGCTTCGATCGGCGACGTTAATCGCTGTGATGCTTGCTTACGGTCAATGGATTCCGGTTACCTCAGTATGTTTGGTCGCGGTGGTAGTATCTTTGGTTTCTGGTAAATCGGCAGAAAGCGTTGAACGATTGGCCCGCAAACAGACTCCGGATCGGAGACTGCTTGAACATTATGCCACACTTATGACTAAACGGGAATCCGCTAAAGAAATCCGCTTATTCGGTCTAAATAACTTGTTAGCTAAACGTTGGTCAGACTTATACGAACAGCAAGCGCGGCAAACGGAGAGTGTCGTTTTTTCCACTGAAATTCGAAAACTCGGTCCAGAGATAATGATGGCGTTGATAAGCGGATTGTTAATCGCATTACTTGCATTGTTGCCTGGAGCGAACAAGCACACCGCAGGGGATTTCTCCTTGTTATTTATGGCTTTGACAATGTTGTTATCGCAGATGCCCGGTTTAATTGGACAAGGTGTATCTATGAAGAAACAATATATGAGATGGGAAGATTTTCGCGTATATATGGAGCTAGAAGAAGCGTGTGACTTACAACAGTCGCTTAAAATTAATTCAGCAGATG
>JAQBPP010000073.1 GCA_028287455.1 Bacilli bacterium
CATCTGCTCATGAATTTCAAAAAGTGATTGAACAATCCCAAACGGTGATTTGGAATGGCCCGATGGGCGTGTTTGAATTTGATGCGTTTGCGGTGGGGACAAACGCGATTGCGCAAGCGGTCGCTGCTTGCAACGGAACCACCATTGTCGGCGGTGGCGATTCAGTCGCGGCTGTGGAAAAAAGCGGATTGGCGGATCGCATGACCCACATTTCTACCGGCGGCGGGGCCTCTTTGGAATTTTTGGAAGGAAAAGCGCTGCCTGGAGTTGAAGCGCTGCTCAATCGTCAGTAAACTGAGGGAAAAGAAGGAGAGTACCAGATGACTAGAACTCCAATACTTGCAGGCAATTGGAAGATGTTTAAAACGAGAGCAGAAGCAGCGGATTTTGTTGGTCGGGTGAAGCAAGAAATGTTTGCCGTTTCTGGAGTGGAGATTGTGGTGTGTGCCCCTTTTACCGCATTAGATCAAATTGCGGCAGAGCTGACCGGGACTGTCATTGGTGTGGGTGCGCAAAACATGCATGATGCAGACGAGGGTGCCTATACAGGCGAAGTAGCGCCGCGCATGTTGACTGAGCTAGGCGTCCGCTATGTCATACTTGGACACTCCGAGCGGCGTGCGTACTTCGCGGAAACAGACGAAGCAGTTAACCGAAAAGTGCATTCCGCTTTGCAGCACCAACTGATTCCCATCGTGTGCGTGGGCGAAAACTTGGAACAACGCGATAAAGGTCAGACCTTTCAGGTCGTCGAAGGGCAGACTCAGGCTGCGTTTCAAGGCGTTTCCGCTGAAAATGCTGTCCGAGTGGTGTTGGCCTACGAGCCGATCTGGGCGATTGGGACTGGTAAAACGGCTACAAGCGAAGATGCGAATCTGGTTTGCGGACAGATTCGGCAAACGATCGCTAAACTGTACAATGAAGAAACAGCACAGGCTGTTCGGATTCAATACGGCGGCTCTGTCAAGCCGGATAACATCGCGTCTTTTACAGCGGAAGAGCAGATTGACGGTGCGCTGGTTGGCGGCGCAAGTTTAGATCCTGCATCGTTTGTGAAGCTTGTGCAGGGTGCAGCAGAAGGAGCGAGTAGAAAATCATGAGTACTGCAGCTTTTACCAAAGTCAATCGACCCAAACCGGTTGCTTTGCTCATTTTGGACGGTTTCGGGCTGCGTGCAGAAACGGAAGGCAATGCTGTGGCGGCAGCGAACAAACCGAATTTTGATCGCTATTGGAACAGCTACCCGCATACGACACTTAACGCGAGCGGAGAAGCCGTCGGGCTGCCAGAAGGACAAATGGGCAATTCCGAGGTCGGGCACTTGAACATTGGTGCGGGACGAATTGTTTATCAAAGTTTGACCCGCGTGTCGAAGGACATAAGTGATGGGGAATTCTACAAAAACCCGGTCTTTATCCAGGCGATTCACCATGCGAAATCGCACGGCACAGCGCTTCATTTGTACGGATTGGTCTCGGATGGCGGAGTGCATGCGCATATTGAACATTTGTTTGCCTTGCTGGAGCTTGCTAAACAACAAGGCCTCACAGAGCATGTCTATGTGCATGCATTTCTGGATGGCCGCGACGTGGTGCCGGAGACTGCAATTCGATACATACGCGACCTGCAGCATAAAATGAACGAACTGGGCGTAGGCGAAATGGCCACCATTCAGGGACGTTATTATGCGATGGATCGCGACAAACGATGGGAACGCACGGAGAAGGCTTACCGGGCGATGGTTTATGCGGATGGACCGAAGTTTTCTGATCCGCTCGATGCGCTGCGTGATTCCTATGCGAAATCGGTCACTGATGAGTTTGTCATGCCGACTGTGATTGTTCGTGCCGATGGAGCGCCTGTTGGACAAATTCGCGATGAAGATGCGGTGATCATGTTCAACTTTCGTCCGGATCGTGCGATTCAAATCTCGCAGGTTTTCACGAATGAAGATTTCCGCGGCTTCGACCGTGGGCCACAGTTTCCGAAGCAGCTTTTCTATGTCTGCTTAACCCGGTTTTCCGAGACGGTTGGCGGTTACGTAGCGTATCAACCAACGAATTTGGACAACACTTACGGAGAGGTGATCGCCCAGCAGCAGTTGACGCAGCTGCGGATTGCGGAGACTGAGAAATATCCGCATGTGACCTTCTTTTTTTCCGGCGGCAGGGAGCCTGAGTTTGCAGGAGAGCGGCGGATCCTGATTCCATCGCCGAAGGTGGCCACCTACGATCTGCAGCCCGAGATGAGCGCTGCCGAGGTTGCTGAAGCTGCTGTGAATCAGATCAATGGCGACACGCCCGATACAATTATACTCAACTTCGCAAATCCGGATATGGTCGGACATTCTGGCCTCATGGCAGCCACAGTGCGGGCGGTGGAAGCAGCTGACCAAGCGTTGGGCCGTGTGGTGGAAGCGATTTTGGCCAAAGGGGGCGCTGCAGTCATCATTGCCGATCATGGCAATGCCGAAACATTGATCGATCCTTTGACTGGTGGCCCTTTTACTGCACATACGACGAATCCTGTTCCTTGCATTGTTACGCATAATGATGTTAGTTTAAGAGATGGGGGAATTCTGGCAGATCTTGCACCTACCATGCTTCAGCTGTTAGGACTTTCGCAGCCGACAGAAATGACCGGTAAGAGTCTTCTTAAGTAATTGATCCTACATAGAGAGGGAGTTTGCAGATGAGCATTATTTATGAAGTTACAGCCCGCGAAGTGTTGGACTCACGCGGCAACCCGACGGTGGAAGTTGAAATCGAACTCGAATCTGGGGAAATTGGCCGTGCAATCGTTCCCTCTGGCGCTTCTACCGGTGCATATGAAGCTGTGGAACTGCGTGACAATGACGAATCGCGCTACCTTGGCAAAGGCGTGCTTAAAGCTGTTGAAAATGTGAATGAACGCATCGCTGCGGAAATCGTCGGCATGGATGCACTGGATCAAGTCGGCATCGATCAAGCGATGATCGCACTCGATGGCACGGAGAACAAAGCGAACCTGGGGGCAAATGCCATTCTGGGCGTCTCGATGGCTGTTGCGCACGCGGCTGCCAACTATTTGGGACTGCCTTTATACGTTTATTTAGGTGGTTTCAACGCCAAAACGTTGCCTGTACCGATGATGAACATCTTAAACGGCGGTAAACATGCGGATAATAATGTGGATATCCAGGAATTCATGGTCATGCCAGTTGGTGCTCAATCCTTTCGGGAAGCGCTGCGCATGGGCGCAGAAATCTTCCATCATTTAAAAAGTGTGCTGAAATCCAAAGGATTGAATACAGCAGTTGGTGATGAAGGCGGCTTTGCTCCCAACCTCACTTCCAATGAAGAGGCGCTGCAGGTGATTCTGGCAGCGATTGATCAGGCAGGCTACAAAGCTGGACAAGATGTCTTCCTGGCACTCGATGTCGCTTCCAGTGAAATTTATAAGGACGGCAAGTATCATTTCGAAGGTGAAGGAATTGTGCGCACCTCTCAGGAAATGGTGGCGTTCTACGAGGAAATCTGCGGCAAATATCCGATTATCTCGATCGAAGACGGGCTTTCTGAAGACGATTGGGAAGGCTGGCAGCTGCTCACTGAGCGACTGGGCTCCAAAGTGCAGCTCGTAGGTGACGATTTGTTCGTGACCAACACGAAGCGCTTAAACGATGGCATTGAGCGCGGGGTTGGCAATTCCATTTTGGTCAAAGTGAATCAAATTGGCACGATGACTGAAACGTTTGAGGCGATTGAAATGGCCAAACGCGCAGGCTACACAGCAGTCATTTCGCATCGGTCAGGTGAAACAGAAGATGCTACCATTGCGGACATTGCGGTGGCCACCAATGCTGGGCAAATTAAAACAGGCGCACCTTCGCGTACGGATCGGGTTGCGAAATACAACCAACTGCTGCGGATCGAAGACCAGTTGCAATATACAGCACTGTTCGGCGGTCGCAAGGCATTCTACAATCTTCGCAACAAATAACACGGAAACGCACAGTTGACCTGCCCGAACGCGGTTTGAACAAATCTGCAAAATATGCTAGGATAAGAGAGCGTTAGGTGGAAGCGGAGGTGAGACGCATTGTTAATTCTTGCTAAATGGTTGCTCGGGATCGATTCCGTTGTTTTGATTCTGGTTGTTCTGCTGCAATCCGGCCGCAGCGCAGGTTTATCTGGTGCCATTGCCGGGGGCGCTGAGCAAATTGTCGGTCGCAAGGCCAGAGGTATGGATGCCGTGTTAGGAAGAGTAACTGCGGTGGCCGCGTTCATCTTCATGGCTCTTGCGTTATGGGTGGCCTGGTTAATTGTTCACCGATGATATGGCGTTGTTAATTGTTAATTTATACTCCAACTATAAACCGAATTAAACCTTGGGGTTTGATTCGGTTTTTTCACTATCAGGAAGAAGTACGGGCGAATGCTATGATTGGAAAAAACGGTTTTCGCGTATAATAGACAAACAGGGAAGGGGGCGGCATTGATGTCGATGCTCACAGAGCAGCAGCTAATCAGCTTTATGAAAGAGAAAGCGTACAAGCCAATGAACATTGACGAGTTAAGTCAAGCGCTGCCGGTTGACAGCAGTGATGAAATAGCTGAGTTAATTCTGCTGTTGAATCGTATGGAAGCCGATGGATTATTGGTGCGTACTCGAACAGATTGCTATGGGCTCCCTGACAAAATGAGTTTGGTCGTAGGAACTGTGCAAGGCAAATCCAAGGGGTTTGCATTTGTTATTCCTGATTCACGTACAGAGCAAGATGTGTATATCAGCGCAGGGGATCTGGCAGGGGCACTGCACGGTGATCGTGTGATTGCACGCGTACATAGAGAAAGCGCTGGGCCAAGGTTGGAAGGGGCCATCATTCGCATTCTGCAGCGGGCTGCCACCACAATAGTGGGCACTTTGTCTGCAACTGAACATTATGCAATGGTGCGTCCAGACGATCCACGTCTGTCGATTGAACTGTTTATTCCGCGCGAACAATTGGGCGGTGCTCAGAATGGGCAAAAGGTGGTCGCGGAGATCACCCGTTATCCGGAGGAGTTTCGCGCGCCGGAAGGACGAATTATTGAGGTGCTCGGAAACCCGGATGCGCCAGGGGTCGATATCCTCAGCATCATTCGGAAGTATGGACTGCCCGAAAAATTCCCGGATCAGGTATTAGAGGAAGCCGACCGCGTGTCAGAAACAATTCGCGAGGAAGAGATGCAAGGTCGCCGGGATTTGCGCGGTTTACGCATGGTGACCATTGACAGTGAACACGCTAAAGACCTGGATGATGCAGTCAGTGTGGAGCGGTTACAGAGTGGCAACATTGTGCTTGGCGTCCACATTGCCGACGTGAGCTATTACGTCCGGGAAGGGTCGGCGCTTGATCAGGAGGCATTAAACCGCGGCACTTCTGTTTATTTGGTGGATCGCGTGATCCCCATGCTGCCGCACCGATTGTCCAATGGCATTTGTTCCTTGAATCCGCAGGTGGATCGTTTAGCGTTAACTTGTGAGATGGAGTGGCATCCCTCTGGAGAGCGTGTCAGGCATGAGATTTATCCATCTGTCATTCGAACAACCGAACGCATGACGTATGAAAACGTGAAAAAAATTCTGATCGACCAAACGCCGGAACTGATGCAGCGCTATAAGGAATTAGTCGATGATTTTGTGCTGATGGAAGATCTGGCCATGAAACTGCGCGCCAGGCGAATGAAGCGCGGCGCAGTTGACTTCGATTTTCCTGAAACCAAAGTTCTCGTAGACGCAGAGGGAAAGCCCACTGGCATCGTTAAACGGGAGCGCTCGATCGCTGAGCAAATCATTGAAGAATTCATGCTGGCCGCGAATGAAACAGTAGCCGAGGAGTTTCATCGTTTAGGCATGCCCTTTCTGTATCGGGTGCATGAGCAGCCTGATGAAGAACGCATTCGATCGCTGGGCGAGTTTGTGCACAACTTCGGATACTCCACCCGCAGTCTCGTTCGAACTGCAGGACAAGCAGAGGATGCAGACTCCCGCAGCGTATCGCCCAAAGCACTGCAGCAGCTGCTCGAGCAAGTCAAAGGCAAGCCGGAAGAACGGATCATTTCCACTGTTACACTGCGTTCGATG
>JAQBPP010000083.1 GCA_028287455.1 Bacilli bacterium
GTTGAAATACTAAGAACGGGCGGATATTACTCAAATTTAATTTATGATCGAGAAGAAAAAATAAAACAGTTTGAAAAAAAGAAAAAATCTCTTCTGAAAAGAATTGATCAGCAATCATTGAATGATGTTGAAATTTTGAAATCCAAATTAGATTCGTTAAATGATAGGAAAACCACATTACTTGATTTTTTTGTTGAGGGTAAATTTGATAAAAATGAACTGGAAAAAAGACGTATTAAATTAGATAGTGACATCGATAAAATTACCCAAGAACTCAATGAATTATCCAAAACAAATACGCAGATTTTCTCCGATATTGAAGAAATTGACGATAGTGTTAAAAAACTTAAAGAACTAAAAATTGGAACCACTTACAGTAAACAATTCATTATAAATCAATTCAAACGTATGTTAGTGTTTAAATCCCCTGAAAACGAACGGGTAATGTTAATTCAAACGCCAATATTCGATATGGTATGTAATCTTGATCTAGCTTGATTTTGATTAATCATGGCAATGTATCCTAATCTAAGCAGGTGATGTCCACCGGCAGCAGCAATCACTATCGCGCGTTTGGCCTGCCATTGCCCCTTTACCTGATCAATGCTTGGGTACTCCGGACCACAAATGGGGAGCTCTGCTGCGCCCAGTTTAACTGATTGTGCACGGCCATGAAGAACGGCCACGCAATGCTGAAGGCTAAGCACACGGACGACTTCAATATCAGGCACTAAGTCGCGGAACACCGGATTGGCTGCAGAAATAAATACTTGTTTATGGCCTTGCTCAGCGGACGTGCGGATTAAACCCAATGCCCCTTTAATCGGCAGCAGCGATCCATCTAACGCAATTTCGCCGAGGAAAGCACAGCATTTACTTTTATCGGCTGTGATCTGTCCTGACGCAATGAGAATGCCGATACAGATAGGCAGATCAAGTGCCGGACCTTCCTTGCGCAAATCCGCAGGTGCCAAATTAATCGTTATCCGTCCAAGTGGAAAAGTGAACCCGGAATTTTGGATCGCGGCGCGCACGCGATCCTTCGACTCTCTGACTGATGCAGAAGGCAGGCCGACCAAATGAAAGTTCTGCAGACCGTTTGATACATCTACTTCAACTGTTACCTGTCGTCCATGTATTCCTTGCAGTGTATAACTAGCCACTGACGCGTACAAAAATGAATCACCTCCAAAAAATTATCTTGAAATAGTTTGTTGATGAATTTATAATTAACACAAATAATAATATAAATCCATATATAATTTATACATGCAATAATCGGATGCGCTAAATTTGTCGTACAAAAGGACTGGAATGGTTATTCTAATCACGTACGATTTTACAAAGGGGTTGTTGAAATGATTAAAATTCGGTTGACTGTGGAAGGACTGCTCGACCTGCCGGACGGCACAGAGGATGAATTTGCATTTGCAAAGGATGAGTCAGGTGGATATGTGGCGGAAGTTCACGAGGATGGATTTGAACATTTTCTGCGTCATGCGAATTTGATCACTTACAAAAATCATCTGAAAGAATATGATGATGGAGATGTTGTTGGGGAATTCACCCTTGCTGAATGAGAAAAAACATTCGAAAAAACAGTCGTTCCTTTCTAGCTCCAGTTGCATGCAAAAGTCGCGTCGAAAGGAACGAACGTTTTTTCTACTACTTATGGTAAAAAGTTATACTTCCTTGTTTAAAAAAGCCAAGTCCCACTGACCTGGCGGAATGTATGGTGACGAGCAATTAATCATTCTGATAGTGGATCCATCTGGAAAAGTGGGTGATGCGATCCACAAGCTCCTGGTGCCAGCGATCGTCCCCGATCAGATCTGCAAGGTTCATCAGATCCAAGGTATTGTCAATTTGTTCAGGGATGACACGGATTTTCTGCTGGATACGGATATCTTCCGGGTACTTTTCCAGTTGATGCAGTATTTTTTCTTCGCCAATCGCTTTGGATAAACTGCCGGAACGAGCGCCGTCAGTTTCACAATAGTAAGCGTACATTTGGTAATCAAACAGGATATCCGGACTAATTTGGCTTCTGCGGCACGTTGGGCAAACCAATAAGGGAACGTCTTGAATCAGGACACCGCCCTCTGAGTAGACGTTTTCCAGTCTGGCCACCATTGTAAGTCCACAACAGATGTCCATGGCAATCCCCTCCTGCAGCCATTATACCACACAGATGATCTCAGCAATTCTTTCTGGGCACGGGTATCCAATAAACGGGATTAGGAAAACTAGATAAGAGCTGTAACTATTCAAATGAGTTCGTGGGAAAGGGTGAGAGAAATGCAAGAAGAATATTCATTGCGCTGCGTCATGTGCGGTTCTTCCACTATTGTGCCAGAACATGCTGTTGATCAGATCGAAATTGTAAAATCTTCTTCCACATACATTTGTCCTCAGTGCTCACATCGAGTAAAATATGAAAGTGACAAAATGACCAAATAAGCAGTTCAACAAATTGTAACTTTCGCGGCGCAGGAAACTCTACCGCAATGGCGAATTGAATCGATTTGTGAACATCGGGCGGGTTCTGCCTGAAGGAGGTAAACAGATGAATATTCATGAGTATCAGGGAAAGCAACTGCTGCGGGAATTTGGTGTTGCTGTTTCTTCTGGGGAAGTCGCTTTCACTGTTGACCAAGCGGTTGCCATAGCCGAAAAACTCGGAGGCAAAGCGGTAGTTAAAGCGCAAATTCATGCAGGTGGACGAGGCAAGGCAGGCGGGGTTAAACTCGCCAAGTCGTTAGAAGACGTGCGTACATATGCAAGCCAAATCCTTGGCATGACGCTCGTGACGCATCAAACGGGTCCTGAAGGCAAAGTGGTGAAACGGCTATTGATCGAAGAGCTGACCAATATCCAAAAAGAATATTACGTTGGAGTAGTGGTAGATCGCTCGACTGGATCCGTAGTCATGATGGCTTCGGAAGAAGGCGGCACAGAAATTGAAGAAGTTGCTGCACACTCACCTGAGAAAATCATCAAAGAAGTGGTCGATCCTGCAGTTGGATTATTGTCGTTCCAGGCTCAACGACTCGCTTATGCGATTAATATTCCAGGTCCGTTAGTAAGAAAAGCTGTAAAATTTATGATGGGCCTTTATGAGGCATTTGTTGCCAAGGATTGCTCGATTGCTGAAATCAATCCTTTGGTGGTAACAGCAGAGGGCGACGTGCTAGCACTGGATGCGAAGCTGAATTTCGATCCCAATGCGTTGTTTCGTCATCCGGAAATACTGGAACTCAGGGACTTGGATGAAGAAGATCCCAAGGAAATTGAGGCGTCCAAGTTTGATTTAAGCTACATTGCGCTGGAAGGCAACGTTGGCTGTATGGTCAATGGAGCGGGTCTGGCCATGGCTACGATGGATACGATTAAATACTTTGGGGGCGAACCTGCCAACTTCCTTGACGTAGGGGGCGGTGCGACGACTGAAAAAGTGACTGCTGCCTTTAAGATTATCCTGTCGGATCCCAATGTACGGGGTATCCTGGTGAATATCTTTGGCGGAATCATGAAGTGTGACGTTATCGCAAACGGTGTAATTGCAGCTGCAAAAGAAGTCGGATTGAACAAGCCGCTGGTGGTTCGCTTGGAAGGAACCAACGTCGATTTGGGCAAAGAAATTTTAAATACGTCCGGTTTGAATATTGTTGCTGCGGATTCACTGGCCGATGCGGCACAGAAGATTGTCAGCCTCGTCAAGTAATGCCGAATTTTGGAGGGATGAGTTGCCATGAGTATTTTGGTGAATAAAAATACAAAAGTCATCACACAGGGCATAACAGGTACTACCGGCCTTTTCCACACCAAGCAGGCCGTTGAATACGGGACAAACATGGTCGGCGGTGTAACGCCTGGCAAGGGCGGCACTCAAGTGGAAGGCATTCCTGTATACAACACGGTGGCCGAAGCAGTTAAATCCACTGGTGCAAATGCCTCTGTGATTTATGTACCGCCTGCTTTTGCAGCGGATGCCATTATGGAAGCTGTGGACTCAGAAATTGAGTTGGTCATTTGTATTACGGAAGGGATTCCTGTGCTCGATATGGTGCGGGTAACCCGCTATTTGGAAGGCAGAAAATCCCGCTTGATCGGTCCGAATTGCCCTGGTGTAATTACCCCGGGTGAATGCAAAATTGGCATCATGCCAGGTTATATCCATCGCCCAGGACGTGTAGGCGTCGTTTCCCGTTCTGGTACACTAACCTATGAAGCAGTTCATCAATTGTCTGTAAGCAACATTGGACAATCCACTGCGGTCGGAATCGGCGGCGACCCAGTGAAAGGAACCGAATTTGTAGATGTATTGCGCATGTTCAATGATGACCCGGATACAGATGCAGTGATTATGATCGGCGAAATTGGCGGAACTGCTGAAGAAGAAGCTGCTCACTGGATCAAAGCGAATATGCAAAAACCTGTAGTGGGTTTCATAGCTGGCGCAACTGCTCCTCAAGGCAAGCGTATGGGACACGCTGGTGCAATCATTTCTGGCGGTAAAGGAACCGCAGCAGAAAAGATTGCGACGTTGGAGGAATGCGGCGTTCGCGTCGCGCCGACTCCGTCACAAATGGGCTCTACTATGGTTGAATTGCTGACTGAGCGCGGCATGCTGGCGCAAGTAACAATTAAGTAATCTTCTTAGGCGGAAAATTTTTTGTTCCTTTCGACGCGACCTTTGCCGTAGGCCGGAGCTAGAAAGGAACAAAATTTTCTCTAAACTCTCCTCTCTTATTTCACTTCCTAGCAGTTTCCTGTTTTTAATCCAATTCAAATATAAATCATGCATGATAAAAGGGGACCTTCTATGATCGATGATGCGTACTATGCGCATCTATGGTTTGCTTGTCCGGGCATCGGCCAGGGAAGATTAACTAGTTTACGCACTGTCTTTGGTTCCTATCAGGCAGCCTGGCATGCGCAAGAACCAGACTTGCAGGGTTGGGCCCGCAGTTTTTTTCGCGGACAAAACAATGGAATCAAGCACCTTCTGGCACATCGGAACAAGCTTTCCATAGAAGAACAGTATCTTGCATTAACAAGGCAAGGGATTCAGGTTCTGATCCGAGGTTCGACCGGATATCCATCTCAATTTGAAGAATTAAACCTGCCGCCGGAGATTATTTATGCATCGGGACAATTAGAGTTTAGTCAACCGAGGGTTGCGATTGTTGGAACCAGGCATCCGTCCAGTTATGGCACCTTTGTGGCCAGTCGATTGGCTGCAGAACTAGCGGCGGCAGGTGTACAAGTTGTGTCCGGGCTTGCGCGCGGGATCGATACGACTGCCCATATCGGCGCGCTGAAGGGCGGGGGTTCGACGCTGGCCATCTTGGGATCTGGCCTCACACGCATTTATCCGCAGCAAAATCAGCAGTTGGCAAGGGCGATTGTGGAAAAAGGATGTCTATTATCAGAAGTATTGCCTGAAACAGGCGCCTCAAAAGGTTTGTTCCCTATGCGAAATCGCCTGATTGCAGCGATCAGCCAAGCCGTTTTAGTCGTGGAAGCCGGACATAAGAGTGGCTCGATGTCTACCGTTGATGCTGCGCTTGGGCTCGGCCGGGACGTATTTGCGGTGCCAGGACCCATCTATGAATTGGGCAGTCACGGAACTAATCGGTTGATTCAGGATGGCGCGAAATTAGTGGCTTCAGTTGAGGATATACTGGATGAGTTAAAGGGGCTGAATCCAGGCCGGAACACGCTGCCAAATTCCACAGCAAAAGTCAGTGAACTGTCGATTCCAATGCGTCAAATATGGGAAAGCTTAGCAGGAGGACCTGTGCATCTGACAAATCTGGTCAACGGACTGAAGATGAATACTGATCATTTGATTCCCGCGCTTATGGAGATGGCGATGAGCGGATTGGTGGAGCAGCTGCCAGGCAGTTTTTGGTCCAGAAAAATGGGCAATCGTTGATTTAATTGAACCAGCGTTTGACAATCGCTGCCCCAACGCATTAGTATAAGGAACAAAATAGCAATGAAAATTAATTGACGGAAGGGAGCGGCGCGTTTGGCAGATTATTTAGTCATCGTGGAGTCTCCTGCAAAAGCGAAAACCATTGGCAAGTATCTGGGCAAGAAATACGTAGTCAAAGCGTCGATGGGACACGTGCGGGATCTGCCGAAGAGCCAGCTGGGAGTAAATATTGAAGATCATTTTACTCCGCGATACATTACGATTCGCGGCAAAGGCGATGTAATGAAAGAGCTGCGGGATTCTCGCAAGAAAGTCAAAGCCGTTTACCTGGCAGCTGACCCGGATCGCGAAGGGGAAGCGATCGCTTGGCATTTAGCCAATACCTTAGAAGTGGATACCTCGCAGCCTTGCAGGGTTGTGTTTAATGAAATCACGAAGGATGCCATTAAAGAGGCATTTACCCGGCCGCGGCCGATCAATATGGATTTAGTGAATGCGCAGCAGGCAAGACGTATATTGGATCGTTTAGTCGGTTATCAGATTTCGCCATTGCTTTGGAAAACAGTTCGCAAAGGATTATCCGCAGGCCGTGTTCAATCGGTAGCTGTGCAGTTGATCGTGCAGAGGGAGAAGGAAATCCGTGCGTTTGTGCCCGAAGAGTATTGGTCAATCACTGCGCATTTTCGAATCGGCAAGCAGAAGTTTGAAGCCAAATTTCATGGGCGAAAAGGGGCAGGACTAACTTTAAATACAGAGGACAGCGTGAATGAAATTCTGTCTGAAATTGCTGGAGCTTCTTTTACTGTTCAGTCTGTAAAACAGAGCGAACGCAAGCGAAATCCTGCGCCGCCCTTTACTACTAGTACTTTGCAGCAGGAGGCAGCCCGCAAGCTCAATTTCCGTGCTGCCAAGACAATGCAAATCGCTCAGCAGCTGTATGAAGGAATTGAAATTGGTTCATCCGGCTCTGTAGGGTTAATCACCTATATGCGAACGGACAGTACCCGTTTAGCAGATTCTGCCTTAACTGAAATCAGGGAGTTTATTGAGTCTAGCTACGGATCATCCTATTTGCCAGCTGAGCCCAGAGTTTACACCACAAGGCGCGGGGCTCAGGACGCACATGAGGCGGTCCGGCCTTCCGCTGTATCCCGGCACCCAGATGAAATTTCAACTTATCTGTCCAGAGATCAATTAAAACTTTACAAGTTGATCTGGGGCCGCGCAGTCGCCAGTCAAATGACATCGGCGATTCTGGATACGTTATCTGCAGATTTGGCTGCAGGAAGCACCATTTTTCGGGCGACTGGCTCAAAAATCAGGTTTGATGGTTTTATGAAACTTTATATTGAAGGTACTGATGAGGCTGGAGAAGAAGACGAGAAGTTTTTGCCGCCGCTGGAAAAGGGTCAAGTGCTTGATCCGCTCAATGTAGAGCCTAAACAGCACTTCACCTCTCCTCCACCCCGCTATACGGAAGCCAGATTGGTGAAGGAAATGGAGGAGCGTGGGATTGGACGACCGTCGACCTATGCCCCAACGCTTGATACCATTCAAAAACGCGGTTATGTACTATTAGAGGAGAAACGATTTGTCCCAACTGAATTGGGGGAAATTGTACTGGAAATGCTGACCCGCTTTTTCCCGCAAATCATTGACGTCGAGTTTACTGCCCATATGGAAGAAGAACTGGATGGCGTCGAAGACGGAGAAGTCGACTGGGTGCACATGCTTGAAGAATTTTATGGGGACTTCGAAAAGGATTTGAAAGTGGCCGAGGACGAAATGCAGCATGTTGAGCTGACAGAAGAAGTGTCAGATGTAGCGTGCGAGAAATGCGGCCGATTGATGATATATAAGCATGGCCGTTATGGCAAATTTTTAGCTTGTCCTGGTTTTCCTGAGTGCAGAAATGCGAAGCAAATTCTGATCGGCACAGGTGTGGCGTGTCCGGAATGCCACGAAGGTGAGTTAGTGCAGCGCAAAGGGAAGCGGCGCCGTGTTTTCTTTGGCTGCAATCGGTATCCGGATTGTAGTTATGTCGTCTGGGATCAACCGGTAGCGGGCCAGAATTGTCTGATCTGCGGGGGTATGCTGGTGCGAAAACGGGGTAAAGCCAATGCCCCCGATCAACTGGTGTGCATTAAGGAAGACTGTGATTACCAGACAGTAGATACAAGCACACAGTAGCAGCGCAAACGGCAACCCGTGCAAACTGCAGTTTGCCCCGTTTTGTCTGTGCAGCCTGCAATTTGCGGGTTACGGGAGGCGTTAATTTGGATAACAACAAAGTAACTGTCATAGGTGCCGGGCTTGCTGGGTCGGAAGCTGCCTGGCAGATTGCTGGGGCCGGAGTGCCTGTTGAACTTTACGAAATGCGTCCAAAGGTGCGGACTGCGGCACACAGATCCAGCGAATTCGCCGAACTGGTCTGTTCGAACTCGCTTAGAGGCGCTAGTTTGGCAAATGCTGTTGGTCTGCTGAAAGAAGAGATGAGGCGCCTTAATTCGCTGATTATGCTCGCAGCAGAAGCTTCACAAGTGCCAGCTGGCGGCGCGCTTGCGGTAGATCGGGAGGAGTTTGCAAGGCATGTAACCCACACGCTGGAATCACACCCCTTAATCACAGTGGTGCGGGATGAATTGACCCAGATTCCAACTGATGGTCTGGCCATTATTGCGACAGGACCGCTTACTTCCCCGGCGCTTTCGGAAGACATCAAAAAATGGACCGGCGATGAATACCTGTATTTTTACGATGCAGCAGCGCCGATTGTCACCAAGGAATCAATCGATTTTTCCAAAGTGTATGTAGCGTCCCGCTATGATAAAGGGGAAGCCAGTTATATTAACTGTCCGATGACGGAGGCTCAATTTGACGCTTTTTACGATGCATTGTGCAGTGCGGAAACTGCTCCAGTCAAAGAATTCGAGCAGGAGGTCTATTTTGAGGGGTGTATGCCGGTAGAAGTGATGGCGAAGCGTGGCAGAAAGACGCTTCTGTTTGGCCCTTTAAAACCGGTTGGACTACCTGACCCCCGCACGGGCCAGACCCCTTTTGCAGTAGTTCAATTGCGGCAAGATAATGCTGCAGCTTCGTTATATAATATTGTAGGATTTCAAACGCACTTGAAGTGGGGGGAACAAGCAAGTGTGTTTCGGATGATTCCAGGACTTGCGCAGGCGGAAATCGTCCGATACGGCGTCATGCATCGCAATACCTATATCAATTCCCCACGCTCGCTGCAGCCAACCTATCAACTCAAATCAACTGAACGAATTTTTTTCGCTGGACAGATTACGGGAGTGGAAGGTTATGTGGAGTCTGCCGCGGCAGGACTTGCAGCAGGCATTAATGCCGCGCGCGTCTCATGTGGGCAGGAGCCTGTGGTTTTCCCTGCAGATACCGCAATCGGTTCGTTAGCACGATATATTACCAAGGCAGATCCGAACCATTTTCAACCGATGAACGCCACATTCGGCTTGCTGCCTGAACTTGAATACCGCATGCGGGATAAACGGGAGAAAAACGAGCGCATCTCTGCTCGAGCCTTGGAATCCTTGCAGGAATTTCAGCAGAAGCATCAATTGCCACTTCGTCTGACTCAGGTGGTGCGATAAAAGTGACAACTTCCATGAGTATCGATATCGACCTATTTATGGAGTATTTGCTAGTGGAGCGCAATGCATCGCCTCATACGATCCGAGGTTATGCGGCAGATCTGAAGCAATTTCAACAGCATCTTAGTCAAGAGCAAATCATCTCCAGCGCAGCTGTCACCCCTCTTCATATCCGGGGGTGGTTATCCGCGATGCTGAAAACGGGGACAGCGCGCAAGTCGATGGCAAGACGGGTTTCCTGCCTGCGGTCATTTTTCGAATTTTTATCGCGTGATGATGAGAGTCTGGGAAATCCGGCTGACAAGATCGCGATACCGAAGCTTGAAAAACGCACGCCGAAGTTTCTCTATATTGAAGAGGTCAACCATTTGATGGAAACCCCTTCGTCAACTACACTTACAGGCGTACGCGACCGGGCAATCCTGGAGATGCTATATGCGACAGGCGCGCGGGTAAGTGAATTGGTGCAGCTTGATCTGGCAGACTTGAATCTGAGTTTAGGTACTGCACTGGTGTACGGCAAAGGGCGTAAGGAACGAATTGTGTTGATGGGTTCGAAGGCGCAGTATTGGACAGAGCGTTACATCAAAGACGCCAGGCCGCAATTTCTGAACGCAGAGGGCACGCAGGCTTTATTTCTAAATACCAGGGGCAATCTTTTGACCGACCGTTCTATTCGCAGGATGGTCGACACATATATAAAACAGGTCGCAGCGCATTTGGAGATCTCTCCTCATGGACTGAGGCATACGTTTGCCACGCATTTACTGGATGAGGGTGCCGACTTGCGGGTCGTACAGGAGCTGCTTGGACATGTTAGCCTATCGAGCACACAAATTTACACTCATACTACCAAAGAAAAATTGATGCGGGTCTATGTGTCAGCTCACCCGCGAGCTTAATACAAGGAGGTGCAAGCGGTTTGGAGGGAACTTTTCATGCAACAACCATTTTTGCAGTCCGTCATCGTGGACAGTCGGCAATGGCCGGCGATGGACAAGTGACTTTTGGCGGAAATGTGATCTTAAAGTCCGGCGCGAAAAAAGTGCGTCGGCTTTATCGCGGAGAAGTGGTCGCAGGGTTCGCCGGTTCTGTGGCGGACGCGTTTACGCTGTTTGAAAAATTTGAAAGCAAGCTGGAGGAGTATCACGGCAATCTTCAACGCGCGGCTGTAGAACTTGCAAAAGAATGGCGCACCGATCGAATGATGCGCAATCTCGAAGCACTGCTCTTGGTGATGAACAAAGACAGTTTGCTGCTTGTGTCCGGTAATGGGGAAGTGATCGAACCGGACGATGGTCTTATGGCCATTGGCTCCGGCGGCAATTACGCGCTGGCTGCTGGCCGCGCGCTGGTCAAACACAGTCCGCTTTGCGCCAGGGAGATTGCGATGGAAGCAATGACGGTTGCAGCTGATCTGTGCGTATTTACTAATCATCAGCTTATTGTTGAGGAACTTTCCTAATGGAGGGTTGAAGGGAATGAATGACATGAATGACATGCAGCAAGTGATGACACCCAAACAAATTGTGAAAGAACTGGACCGCTATATTGTCGGTCAATCACGCGCGAAGCGGGCAGTCGCTGTCGCGCTGCGCAACCGCTACAGACGGCAGTTATTGGCAGAAGAGCTACGGGAAGATATCACCCCTAAAAATATATTAATGATCGGTCCGACTGGCGTGGGTAAAACCGAAATTGCACGGCGTCTGGCGAAATTGGTGCAGGCCCCTTTTATTAAGGTAGAAGCAACTAAATTTACCGAAGTAGGGTATGTCGGCCGCGATGTCGAATCCATGATTCGCGATTTAATCGAAGTTTCGATTCGGATGGTCAAAGAAGAAAAAATGCAGGGCGTCGAGGCACACGCGGTAGAGATGGCGGAGGAGCGCATCGCCGCCTGCCTGGTTCCGGATCCTGCAAGCAGCAAATCGTTCAAGAATCCGCTTGAAATGCTGTTTGCTCAGCAAAGCAAAGAAGAAGAACACCGCCCTGAATCGGATGCGATCAAGGGCCGCCGCAAAGATCTGCTCGGTAAAATCAGGCGCCGCGAAATGGAGAATCAGTTGGTTGAAATTGAGGTGGAAGAGTCAAACACTTCTGTCCCGATGTTTCAGGGGGCTTTAGGCGGTCAGGGCATGGACTTGCAAGAAATGCTCGGAAGCTTTATGCCGAAGAAGAAGAAAAACCGCTCAGTCACTGTCAAAGAAGCCCGGAAAATTCTGACGCAGGAGGAAGCGGCGAAATTAATCGATATGGACGAGACAATTTCGGTTGCAGTCACGCGAGCGGAGGAAAACGGGATTATCTTCCTGGATGAAATAGACAAAGTGGCTGGAAAGGGTGGACACGGCCCTGACGTCTCCCGTGAAGGCGTACAGCGGGACATCCTTCCGATAGTAGAAGGTTCCACTGTGCTGACCAAATATGGCGCATGCAAAACTGACCATATCTTATTTATAGCCGCCGGTGCGTTTCACATCGCCAAACCGTCTGATTTGATTCCGGAGCTGCAAGGCAGATTTCCAATTCGAGTTGAACTGGAGAGTCTTACTGCAGCTGACTTCGAACGAATTTTGAAAGAGCCGCAGACTGCGCTCATCAAACAATACCAATCATTGCTTAAAGTGGAAGGCATCGAAGTGGAATTTACGGATGAAGCGATTCACTCACTGGCCGAGCTCGCCTCAGAGGTCAACCAACAGACCGAGAATATCGGAGCGCGCAGGCTGCATACGATTTTAGAACGGCTGCTGGAAGATCTGTCGTTTGAGGCATCTGAGCTGCCAGCTCAGCGGGTTGTAATTACTCCTGGATATGTAGAGGAAAAATTGGCCACCATCGCGAAAAATCGGGATCTAAGCCACTATATTCTTTAAGTCTATTTGATTTATTACCCGAGTGTTTGTCATTAGCACGTTTCTGCTAACATGCAGAGCGGCTGAGGCAAACACTCTTTTTGGTTCAGGACGTTTTGCAGATATCTGGGACTTTTGTCGTATTTTGGGAGAATTTGATGTCGAAATATAAGATATTGCAGGATTTAACATAGATTTGACGAATTTTCCCAGTGAGTGAAATGTTTTCCAAATTATTTGATAGTCATAGGATGGTGCGCGATGAGCTTTATTCAAACAATGCCTCTTTCAATCATCCAGAGGTCGTTGGATGCTAGCGCTTTAAGGCAGAAAGTGCTGTCCAATAATATTGCCAATGTCGATACACCAAATTTTAAACGCAGCGATGTGTCGTTTGACAGCGTGCTGCAATCGTATTTGTCTGGTGCGGTGGATCCTTTGCCAGGCAAGCTTACTAATTCGCGACATATTCCAATCGGAGCTGCTGATTTTGCACAGCTGCAGCCTCAGGTAGTTACAGACAACTCTACTGTTGTTACCAACAATGGAAACAATGTGAACATCGATTCTGAGATGTCGCAAGTAGCCGAGAATCAGTTGAGATATAACACGCTAGTTCAGGGATTGAGTATCAAATTTGCTGAGTTAAATACAGCCGTTAATGGAGGTGGAACCATTTAATGGGTCTTTTTGACGGGATGATGATTAGTGCATCTGGACTAACGGCGCAGCGATTAAGGCTTGATGTAATTTCGAACAACATTGCTAACGCCGACACCACCAGAACGCCGGAGGGTGGGCCTTATGCTCGCCAAATGGTGACCTTTTCGCCGATAGGTCCTTCGTTTGCAGGCAATTTGCAAACAGCAATGGGCTCTGACCAGTCTGCAGGGATGGGGGTACAGGTATCGGCGGTTGAGTCTGACACGCAAACCCCGTTCAAGCTGGTTTACGATCCTAGTCATCCAGATGCGGTGAAGGATCCGAATAGTCCTATGTATGGATATGTTCGGATGCCAAATGTCGACGTATCTTCGGAAATGGTCGATATGATTTCTGCATCGAGAAGTTATGAGGCCAACGTTACTGCTTTAAATGCGTACAAGGCTATGCTTACTAAAGCGCTTGAAATTGGAAGGGGGTAGGTTAAGTGATGATAACTCCGATTGTACCAATTACCGGAACTACTGGCACTAGTCCAAATTCACCTGTGACTTTAGACCCAGGCGGCAGCGTACAGCCTTCATTTGGAAGTTACCTGCAATCTGCACTGAATCAAGTGACTGATCTACAGACCCAATCGGACAAAGCGATTGAACTGGCAGGAGCTGGAGCAGGTCCGGATGTACACACTGTAATGATCCAAATGGAACAGGCGAAGCTTGCGCTTGATTTAACTGTGCAAATCAGGAACAAGGCAGTCGAGGCTTATCAAGAGATTATGCGTATGCAAATGTAGAATAGGTGGATGAATGAGATGTTCATCAAGGTGCAGATGTGAATAGGCAGCTACAGGATGTTCTCGAGAGAATCACATCATATTGGGGTGGGCTTGACCAACGGAAGCGCCGCAACCAGCTGATTATCGCAGGGGTTTTGGTGGTAGTGGCCATACTTCTCACCACTTTTGCGCTGCAAAAGAACTATGTGCCTGTATTTTCCAATCTGGACGACGCCTCAGCCGGGCAAGTGATCACCAAGCTTAAAGAAATGCAGGTGGATTACAAGCAAGTGGGCACTACGATCGAAGTGCCAGAGGGCATGGCGGATCAGGTGCGCGTGCAACTGGCCATGGCGAACATTCCCAAGTCGGGTACTCTTAGTTATTCGGACGTGTTTAATCAAACAGGTTTGTCCAGTGATACTGATACAGTTTTCAATGCTAAACTTCAGGCTGTGCTGGAAGGTGACCTTGCCACGACAATCAAGAGTTTCGACGGGATTACGAATGCCAGGGTGCAGCTTGTGATGCCGGATCAAAAAATGTTTGTTCAGCAGCCGACAAATGATGCCAAGGGGTCTGTAGTAGTCAGTCTCCGGCCGGGAGCGACTCTGCCGCTTGCCTCTGTCACCGGCATTCAGCAGTTGGTAGCACACTCGGTGAAAGGTCTGCTGCCGGAGAATGTCTCTGTGATTGATCAACGAGGGGTTCGCATCAGTCCGGATCCACAGTCCACAGGGCCTGGCAGCGTAGCGGGTTCCGCCACTCAGCTGGACATCATCAAGAGTTTTGAATCGGATGCACAAAACAAGATTCGGGATGCTGTGGAGGGCATGGTCGGCGCAGGCAAGGTAAAAGTGGCTGTTACCGCCGATGTTTCGTTTGATCAGGTGAACCAAACGGACAACAATGTCTTTCCAGTGACCGATAAGCAAGGGAACGTGGTGGATGGCAGAGGCATTATCATCTCGCAGCAAAACACCAACAACTCTTCCAACGGGACTGGTTTAACAGGAGGCGTGCCGGGAACGCCCACACAAAACCCGAATGCCGGGCCTACCTATGCCGGAGCGTCATCGTCGAACAATACTTCTTCGAGCGGCTCTAGCACTACAAATTACGAGGTGGATCACCAGACGATAAATACGGTCCATCAGGCTGCCACTGTTAAACAGTATAATGTGGCGGTTGTTGTGAACGGAAATTTAACTCCTCAACAGAAAACAGATGTGACTGCTGTAGCAGCAAGTGCAATTGGCGGACCGAATGATGGCAGTTTAAACAAGCAAATAACAGTTGTCGCAAGTCCGCTGACTCCGGATATTCCTGTTTTTGCTCCGCAGCCTTTTTACCAGAATTCGCTGGTGATGGGCGGTATCGCAGTGGGCGCACTGATTCTCGGTTCAGGCTTGTTCTTCCTGGGCCGTCGCAGAAAAACACAGACAGCCGGGTTGGAACTGTTTGACCAGGTGCCTGAATTGCCGCCTCTTGTAAAGGAAGAATCCGAACAGCAGAAGATGAAGAAGCTGCTTGAAACGTTGGCAAACCAGAAGCCGGATGAGTTTGCTAACTTGCTTCGTACCTGGTTGGCCGAAGAGTAGGGGTGAATGACATTGGCACGTGTTCAAAAATTGTCTGGGCGCCAGAAGGCGGCAGTTTTGTTAGTCACGTTAGGTCCTGAAGTCTCCGCAAACGTGTTCAGGAATCTGCGCGATGATGAGATTGAGCAATTAACCCTTGAAATTGCCAATGTTCGAAAAATCGAATTTGAACAGCGTGATGCAGTGTTGGAGGAATTTCACCAGATTTGCATTGCTCAGGAATTTATTGCCCAAGGCGGCATTGTATACGCCAAAGAGGTCTTGGAAAAGGCGTTGGGTTCGCAGAAAGCCATCGACATTATCAACCGGCTGACCTCATCTTTGCAGGTTCGTCCGTTCGATTTTGCGCGCAAGGCGGATCCAAATCAAATCCTGAATTTTATCCAAAACGAACATCCACAAACCATATCATTAGTCCTCTCCTATATAGATTCGAGTCAAGCAGCTCTAATTCTGTCCGCACTTCCTCAAGAAATGCAGGCTGATATTGCAAGACGCATCGCTTTGATGGATCGAACTTCGCCTGAGGTGGTAGGTCAGGTGGAACGTGTACTGGAAAACAAGCTGTCCCAAATGGCCGTGCATGATTTTTCATCAGGAGGCGGCATTGACGCGATCGTACAAGTGTTGAACGGTGTTGACCGAGGCACGGAGAAAACCATTCTGGAGTCGCTGGAGCTGCAGGATCCTGAACTGGCTGAAGAAATCAAGAAGAGAATGTTTGTATTTGAAGATATTGTGATCCTGGATAATCGTTCCATTCAAAGAATCATTCGGGATGTGGAAACCGGTGACTTGCTGCTCTCACTTAAAGTATCCAGCGAAGAAGTGCAGGAAGTCATTTTCCGAAACATGTCCAAGCGAATGGTGGAAACATTCCGGCAAGATATGGAGTTTATGGGACCTGTTCGGCTTCGTGATGTGGAAGAAGCACAACAGCGCATCGTGAGTGTCATCAGGCGTCTGGAAGAGAGTGGAGAGATTATCATCGGCCGCGGAGGAGATGACATTATTGTCTAGGTTGGTCAAATCTTACTTAACATCAGGCAACGGCGAACCCATTTTACGAATTCACCCGGTTGCCCCAAAAACAGAGCCTTATTTCAACCAGGAAGACGATGTGGAGAACTTACTGACGCGCGCTAGGCAAGAGGCGATCGATATTGTCCGGGCCGCTCAGGAAGAGCAAGTAAGTCTTTCGGAGGAAACCAACAATTGGGTCCAGCAGCAAAAGAGTGAGCTCGCAGAAGAGGCCAAGGTTCTTTTTGAAAAAGCGCGTCGGGATGGCT
>JAQBPP010000114.1 GCA_028287455.1 Bacilli bacterium
CTGGGACTGCGTGTCTAAACTGGCAAACTACCGTCAATACTGGTGGAGTATAACTTCTTCCAGCGATTGGAGGGTAACCGATGGCCTTTTCGACACGCACACAAGTGTCAGATCTGAACACGCCCGAACGCAGTGCGATTCGAACTGCGCTAGGTGCTCTGTCCATTTTGTTTATCATTGCAACTTTGCTTACTGCCGGAGGACTCTTTTTATATCTCAAATACACCCCGCTCCCACCGAACAATATCGCCAATATGTCGACTGTTGTTGCAGATGACGGATCCACCGTTGGCACCTTGTCCACAATCGGAGGATACCATAACAAAGTGAGTCTGCAGGACATTTCACCCAATCTCAAGAATGCGACATTGGCTGTGGAAGATGCTCATTTTTATCAGCATGGCGTCTTTAACCCGGCAGCGATTCTGCGGGCCATCTGGGTGGATTTGCGTTCCGGACAGAATACGGAAGGTGCATCCACGATTACACAGCAGCTGGCAAAGAATTTATTTTTAACCCAGGATCGGACCTGGTCCAGAAAATTTAAAGAAGCCATTTATGCGCTGCAGCTCCAAATGTATTACTCAAAGGATGAAATTTTGCAGCAGTACTTAAATGCAATCAACTATGGTCAGGGAGCATACGGCGCAGAATCCGCCAGTGAACTGTACTTCGGAAAATCCTCGAAAGAGCTTGATTTGGCGGAGGCCAGCATGCTGGCAGGCATCCCGCGCGGACCCAGCTTGTTCTCCCCATTCGTCGATCTGCAGGCTGCAAGGGGTCAACAGACGATTGTGCTAAATGCGATGGTGCGTGCCGGATTCATTACCGCTGATCAGCGCGACCAGGCACTGGCTGAAACGCTGCACTATGCGCAGCAAAAGAACCAGGACACCAGTGGACAGGCACCCTACTTCAGTTCCTATGTGAAATCAAGCGCCACGACTCAATTCGGCTTTAGTGAAGACGAGTTAGCCAGAGGCGGGCTCACCGTCCAAACTACGATCAGCCCTGTGATGCAAAAAGCGGCTGAATCTGCAGTTCAGCACTATATGCCGAAGAATTCAGACCTGCAGGTGGCGCTGGTTGCCATGGATCCGCAGACTGGCGATATCAAGGCGATGGTTGGCGGCAAAAATTGGGCGGAATCTTCCTATAATCGCGTACTGGCTGCCCGTCAGCCGGGGTCGTCGTTTAAACCGTTTGTTTATCTGACCGCTCTCGAAAATGGGTTTACTCCGTCAGTGCTGATCAAAAGTGAGCCCGTCACCGTTCAGTATGGGGCAGATCATTCCAAAACCTACGATGTTCATAATTACAATGATGACTATACGCATACCTTCATTGACATGCGCACCGCTATCTCTCGCAGCGACAATGTCTATGCGGTCGCCACGAATATGCAGGTAGGTCCAGGCAACGTGGTCGAAACAGCAAAACGAATGGGCATCACCAGTGATATGCAGCCCTATCCATCGCTCGCACTGGGCACTTTTCCAACTACTCCCCTGGAGATGGCGAATGCGTTTTGCGTGCTGGCAAGCGGCGGATACAGAGTGACGCCCAGGGCGATCATCTCAATTCAAAACATCTATGGACAGTCGGTTCTGGACAATCCAGTGCAAAAAGTGCAGGTGGAGCCAGCGGCACCAGTCTTTATCCTCGATGACTTGATGCGAGGCGTCTTTGAACCGGGAGGAACAGCGGCTCGCGTAACCTCCATTTTTAATGGACCCGCCTCTGGCAAAACCGGCACGACCGATACGGATGCCTGGATGATCGGTTTTACCTCCAACTTGGTGTGCGCGGTATGGGTGGGCTATGACAAAGACCGTTTGGTCAATGTGGACGAATCCCATGCAGCAGCGCCAATCTGGGCACAGTTCATGAAAGACGCCTTGGCTGGCACCAACCAGACCCCGACGCTTGCGAGTCAGCCGGATGGCGTGGTCAAAGCGGCCATTGACCCACAGACAGGACTCTTGGCTACCAGTCACACTGCAGCTCCACATGATGAGTATTATTTGACCGGTACCCAGCCCAGAGAAAATTCTCCTGACAACCCCGCGGCTCAGTCAGATGCGGGCAACGCGGGCACAAAAGGGCTGGGCATCACAAACTTATGGGATTGGATGTTTAAATCGCATGGAAAAAAAGACAACAATAGTCCGTAACGGTGATTTTGACGTTGACTCCCTTAAGTGAATCACGTATGTTGGAAAAAAACACGGTTTTTGCTGGAGGGAAGTTAAACATGGCATTAGGATTATCAAGGCGTGTTAAGGAAATTGCACCATCACCTACACTGGCAATCGATGCAAAAACAAAAGAGTTGATTGCAAAGGGTGAGGATATTGTCAATCTCAGCGTTGGCGAACCTGACTTTCCTACGCCAAAAGGGGCCAGCGACGCGGCAATCGCCGCGATCGAAGCTGGTTTTACCAAATATACGGCTCCTGCCGGCACAGTCGAATTACGTCAAGCAATTGCAGCTAAATTACAGGCGGAAAATGGACTGACTTACTCCGCTGATGAAATTATCGTTTCTTCAGGCGCGAAACATTCCTTGTATAACGCCTTTATTGCAGTTGTTGATGAAGGGGACGAAGTGATCTTACAAGCTCCCTACTGGGTTTCTTATCCAGAGATGATTCGTTTGGCAGGCGGCGTTCCCGTCATTATTCAGACGGATGAAAGCACCGGCTTCAAAATGACTCCTGATATGCTCGCTGCAGCGATTACAGCCAAGACCAAAGCTGTGTTGTTAAACTCTCCCTCCAACCCAACAGGGGCAGTTTATCATCCGCATGAGCTCGAAGCGCTGGCAGAAGTGATTGCAAAACATGCAATCTATATAATTTCAGATGAAATTTACGAAAAGATGGTTTATGGGCCGGAGCACGTATCGATCGCCTCCTTCTCACAAACGTTAAAGGACAGAACCATTCTGGTCAACGGCTTTTCCAAAGCGTTTTCCATGACCGGATGGCGCGTCGGTTACATTGCAGCAGATAAACAGTTGGTGAAGGCAATGACTTCTTTTCAAAGCCAGACTACGTCCAATGCGGCCTCGATTTCGCAAAAAGCCGCAGAGGCGGCGCTCGATCATTTTGAACCGTCAAACATCGAAATGTTCCGCAAGCGGCGCGACTATGTGATCAGACGCATTCAGAACATGCCTTCGATCCACTGCGAAGTTCCGGAAGGCGCGTTCTACGTATTCCCTAACATCAGTGAACTGTTTGGCAAAAGTTATCAAGGGAAGGTTATCGACTCTTCAGATACGTTCGCTGCGGTTGCCCTGGAGCAAGCGAACATTTCAATAGTGCCTGGTTCAGGCTTCGGTGCGCCGAACAACTTCCGCATTTCCTACGCTACGTCCCAACAAAATCTGGAAAAAGCGATGGATCGCCTGGAGAACTTCCTGCGCGAGTGCAGATAAGAAAATATTCATTCCTTTCTTGCTCCGGTTGCGGGCAAAAGTCTTATCGAAAGGAATGAACATTTTTTCGTCTTCTGTTACAAAGACGTAACCACCTGATCAATAATCCCGTACTCCAATGCTTGCTGTGCGGACACCCAGTCGAAACGTCTGCCTACTGCGAGAATGGCGGCATAACCAAAGGATTGATTCCTACGCATACAAATAGGACTTCACACCTTGACCTACGTAGGCTTTCCAAATGATCAGGTTGTACGGATAGTCCCAATCGATTGCTTCCTCGCTGCCAAACATCTGGTGCAGCCTGTTGTTGTTGAAAATGATACAGCCCCTTTGATCAAAAGCCACTCCGTCTACCCAAAGCATCCGATCATCACTCACGAATCGCTGGAATTGATTATTCGCTGGCGAATAGAAGCCCACCCCTTTTCCCTCCAGCATCGTGTAGAATACATTTCCACGATTGTCTGCATGCATCCCATCGGTTGTTGTCGCTTTGCTGCCAAGCGCGACCACAGAGTTGCTGATTTTGTCCTCCGGCGTACTGAAGTCTCGCAGCAGCCACGTGTCGATTGCGTATAGATTGCGACCCGTAACCTGACAGTAGTACAAGGTTGAGCGATCTGCGGATAATGCGATGCCATCTGCCCCGATTCTGAGCGGTTTGTCTTTGAACACCTGTTCGTTGTCAATGTCAAAAACAAAACCCGGAAAATCCTGCGTGCTGTAATGCC
>JAQBPP010000118.1 GCA_028287455.1 Bacilli bacterium
GTGCTCTTCCGATCTCGATAAATAGACGGAGCTGTTAAATACGTAGATGAAGTTCTGCCCTTCTTGATACGCTATAATATCGTCAAAATACTTCATCAAGTACCCATTTCGCCGGGGTATTCCACAATTGTACCATTATGAAGGTCAAGTATTGAAAAAATCAATTGTGGACATGAGCTAAGCTCAGTTTAAGTTTATCGAGAAATGGAACCGAGGCTTGCTTCACACGCATGTACCAAGTCCATTCCACTTAAGAAAATTTGAATACCTCGTTTGCCAGCGCTGATACTTACAGGATTTAGGTCTTGGATGGATTTTTCGATGTAAAGTGGATACTTTTTCTTTACTCCAAGTGGAGAAACGCCGCCTCGGATGTATCCAGTCAAAGTTTGAAGGTCCTTAACTGGAACCATGTCCACTTTCTTGTTTCTGCTAACGCTTTTAAGTCCAGTTCTTTGTCCCCTGGGATACATGCCATACAAACACCTGTTTTATCGCCTCGAAGTACAAGAGTCTTAAAAATATGTGAAAGTGGAATCCCCACCTTTTGCTGCCACTGTAGCCGCATCAAGTGCTTCTTCGTCCCAATCATACTCATGTATTGTGTACTGAATGTTCAAAGTTTCTAAAATTCGACATGCCATCGTTTTTGTAGTCATTCATGTTCACCTAACCTTTAGGCAGCAAAATCTAATCCATTCCTGTGGGCAATTTTACATCTATATGGCACTGACGAAAATCAATTAATTTAATACTAACATGTCCATCTGGGGGTCCAAACGTCCCGCAGCCGCACCTCTGATTTGTTGTTACTTGCATAGTATCGCGCATGTGCTGAATAACTGATGAACGAATCACAAGTGACTAATATCAGACAACTGAATCAATTTATATTGACCATCGGTGTACTCAATCCGCGTAATTGAACACTCTGGAACAAGTTGACTATGCACCTCGTCAAATCGAGGATGCCAACATCTTAATTCATTAAGTGGAATCACGTTGATCAGGAAATCTGTAATCAACCCTCCGTGAGTAACCGCAACAACTTCACAATTCGGATTAGCTTTGCACACACGTCTTGCATAAATGACTCCAGTCGTTCACCCGCTTGTTGAGCTGAGTCACCTACAGGAGGCACATATTGGCGGTCTCGCGAGCATTTATCCCACATATCAACGAACTCTTCAAATGTCTGGCCAGGTAGGTCTCCCCAATTGGTTCTCTCTTTAAGTCTGTTATCCACCACAATTGGAAGACCAAAACGTAAACCTATGAAATTTGCGGTTTCTTTCGCTCGTGTTAGAGGGCTGGAATACACATGCTTGATTGGTTTGGTTTCAAAATAAGTAGCAGTCATCTGAGCTTGTTCTATGCCCTTCATAAGCAACGGAACATCCCCAATTGCTTTTTCCTTTATTCCATGTCTAACAAGAAATAATGTTGTCATTTGCATTGTCACCCCTTATGTGACCCTAATGTCATTGTTCTGCCCAATAATACAGCAAGCAGTCACTCGGCTTATTGTACTTTCGCCCCAATTAGTTGAATAAAATTAGTTTAATTTAGCAATAGGAAATAGAGTAAGGAAGTCCAATTTGCTTGTTAATGTCACCTTGACTCCGCATATTTTCAGAATGATGGTTTAAATACCATAAGAATTATAATCACAATAACGATGAATTTGCCAAGCGAATAAAAGATATGGTTTTACTGCTAACACATAATGTCCAGTAATTGCATCAAGAGCTGATGACAAAGCCCCAAAAGGGGCTTTGTCATGAATATGGGGATCTCTTTCGGGTGTACCATTAATTTTTATGCCACCATGGAACGAACCCAGGGTTCAGTCCACGCGCAGGGATCCGCAGGAGGGGACCATGGGGTTAAATGCTACTGCTTAAGTAATTGTTCAGCAACTTAACACGGGGAAAATCAACATCCCCCTGGGTTATAAGAAATTCAAGCAAGGTCGTAGATCGACCCAATTTAATGTAAGTCAGGATAAAAGAAACTTTTTTACAACAGGTGCCAGTACAGGCGCTACAATGTTATGATTTTGTCCTTCCAGACAAATGTATTGCCCTTTGGGAAGAACGGTTGCCAGCAGCTCGTTTGCTTGCCTGAATTTGTCACTGCTTTCTTCCCCTGCAACTACGAGCACAGGGGCGGAAATGCCGACCAATTCTTCACGTTGAGGCGGTTCACAAACAATCTTCGTATCGTAAACCGTAGTGTGTGCGAGGGCCTCTAAATACGGTCTAAACGGTGCATTCCGAAGTTGGGCCACGATTTGCTCCGGGATACCCACTACTTTGGACTGGAAGAACTCGACCGCATCGCCGCGACGACCTGCAGATATCAACTCCGTTAGCTGATTCACGAGACTGCCGTCTTGTCCTTCGACGGGTGCTTCGAATAAAACAAATTTGGAAATCGCCAATCCTTTGGCTGCTGCTTTCAGTGCTAGGACGGCGCCGGATGAGTATCCGAACACGAATGCTGAACCGCCAACTTCATCAATCAGTGCATTCAGGTCTTCAATCTCCCGTTCGATAGCGTAAGGTAACGTATCTCCGCTTGTCCCCCTCCCCCTGCGGTCGTAATTGATAACCGTAAAATCCGATTCCAGGAGCTTTGCAATAGGTGCGCCGGTCGAACGATCGTTAAATGCACCCACAACCAAAATAATCGGGGGGCCATCCCCTGTACGATCGAATTCGATAGAAGTGCCGTCTCTGGAAATAACTTGGCTCATTCAAAACCCTCCCATTTTTCTAAATGATTTGATGCGGAAATTCAGTCTTACTTAAAGTGCTGTTGTGTTAAAGAACTCTTCCAATACTGGAGCAAGAGCTTTTACAGATACGTTGTGATTTTGGCCTTTCAACAAGCGGTGGCGCACATCGGGAATAGTGTCCGTACCGCCTGCCACGAGAATGGGCGTCAATAAATAATGAGGTGTCTGCTTGACCGGCAACAGAAAATCGCCCATGACAGCGTTATCGCTATACTGGCAGGAACCCCCACCCCCCCTCATATAAAACTTGACTGCGTCGTTCTGGCGACCCGACTTGATCAAAGCGGTTAGGTAGTCCACTTGTCCCGACAACGGCCGGTGATCGTATTTGATGAAGGTGAAATGCTTCGCAAGAAATTATGCGAGTTTCGGCATCGGTCCAAATGAACGGCTGCAGAACACGCCGTCTATCAAGATAATCGGCTGCACGGTCGAAGGCAATTGATGTGCCGTCTTTCGAAATGACTTTTTCCATGTACATCACCTTTTCCAAACAAACGGTTGTTTGTTTTTACTGCAAAAAAAAATTAGCAAACATAGTTCATAATTCGTTGCTTCGCTTCTGCAAAATAATTTGAATCTGAATAAATCACAGTTAATAAGACTGCGCCCTGCATCTCCACGACCGCTTGCCTAGCAAGCTCCTTTGCGCGTTCTCCGCTGACGGATTCCACAAATATCGTCTCAAAGGCTTCCATATACGCATTAAAGTGAGCCTTGATAACCTCGTTGAATTCGGGAAAAAGCGATCCGATTTCCAAGCCGATTCTCCCGAACAAGCAGCCGCCATCTTCTGTGCCATTGCCGAACAAGCCTGCCTCGGGGATATCAAGCATCATGGACAACCTTTCCTGAGGCGGGATGCTCTTATTGTAGGCGAGTGGAAAAATATTGTCGCCGGCCTCTTTGTAAGATGTTTTCAATACTTCGAGCATCAACTCTTCCTTGCTTTGAAAATAATGATATATACTTCCTTTTAACAAGCCGCATATTACGCCAATGTCATTCATGGTTGTATTGTAATAACCCTTTTTTCTGAATACTGTGGCCGCTCTTGTTACGAGCTCCTCACGAGTA
>JAQBPP010000128.1 GCA_028287455.1 Bacilli bacterium
GCTGAGGTTGCGGCAGGGTAAAAGAAGGAGTGGGTTCAAACGGGATCCAGCCGACTCCTCTCAAATAGACCTCCGCCCAGGCGTGCGCATCACTGTTATGAATCAAAAATCGCATCTGGTGCGTTTCGGTCGGATCCTGATACGCAGAATCGACTGTACCGGTCGTATATCCGGTCACCCAGCGCGCGGGCAAGCCGCTGCTTCGAGCGAGCATCACCATAGCGCTGGAAAAATGGTCACAATAGCCTTTTTTGCTTGCAAATAGGAATTGATCCACAAAATCATCCTGCGGACCTGGTGTAGGCACTTGCTTCGTTTCATAAACATAATTTTTGCGCAAATAGTTCTCGATCGCTTTGGCCTTGTCGTAGTCGGTCGACTGACCGGCAACAATTTTAATCGCCAGATCCCGATCGCGCTGTGGAAATGAGTCTGGAATTTGCAGTTCTGACGAAAACGTCAGCAAAAACGGATCAGACACGCCTGCGCGACTAGCGCCTAAAGTGATCGGCGTTGTAAATGCGCTGCTCATTGCAGCGACATTCTGAAGTACCGACGCATCATAATGAGGATCCACCGTATACAGCTCATTAAATTTCGACTGGTCGATAGTAGGCACATCAGAGATCACAGTATACGTGGAGCCGCTTTTGACAATGTCCGAGCGAACGTAATCACTCCGTTTGCTCCAAAACACCTGATGATCACTTAGTGTACTGCCCGCGGTGTCCCCGGTCAAAGTCAAACCGGCCAGTTCATATTGACTGAAGAACACGGACGGATTCCCTGCAACAATGGACACCGACTGCACAACCTTCGTTACTTGCACCTGAGGATTGGCTACCCCAGCCAGCACATTAAACTGTGAAAAACCGTTCAGACTGGTTTCCCCGTTGACATTGGCTGGAGATGGCAGAGCATCCGGGCTAACCATCCATCCTTTGCCCGTATAGAGGGTGCGCGTTTCCCCGCGCCAATACCCTGCTTGGTCCGAAATCGCCACCATCGCCAGCCCATTGTCTGCTGTAAATGAGCCGCCCAACAGAGTGTCGTCGCTGGTGTAGCCACTCTTTTTCAGCTGTAACGATCCTGCCCCACCGGTAGTTGCATAATTCTTCAGATAAGGTACCGGATCCGGCCACTGTGATCGCAATTTAGGCGCTGCTATCCCCACCGCAGCGGTACAGATCGCAACTGCAACTGTTCCAATCACAAAGGGCAGCGGCCAACCGACCCGCCGGTGACCCAGCCGTACTGTTTTCTCCAGATACGGCACCTGACACAGGGCTAATACTAGCAACCCCATTACGAAATAGCCGATCATATACAAATGCCCATCTGCTGGCGTAAACGAATCTTCAATGCCAATGGCCAGCAGTCCAACCGCCCACAGCGCAAACAGCACGATCCGGTCGAGGGCCACCTGTCGGTAGAGGTACACAGCGCCCCACAGCACCAGCAAGACACCCATTGTTACAGTGGGCGCATCCTGCAACCCCCCATTTACCACTGCCAATCTGCCGGATTGCAGCAAACGCAGGAAGCTGGTCAGCCAGGCCTGACTCCAAAACGGCTCGTGAGCAAAAAAGACGCGATGCTCTGTATATGCGATAATCAAAAGCGCTGCCGCCGCTTGCAGGATGCGAAACGGGATCAGCCAGGCCACCGCAAACAGAAGGCCTGCAGCATATACAAATAGATCAGGCTGGGACAGCTTGGCCGCAGCACACAAAGGCAGCAGCAGCAAGGTCAACCAAATCCACAAGAGCAGCGATAAAACGCCGTCGCGCAGGGTACTGCCCGCTAAACGTTTAGGAGCTTGCCACATACCCGTTGCCCCCTACAATTGCATCTGATAACTCTTGTTCATCGCGAATCACACAAACTCTTACACCGAATAAGGACAACTTTCTCATGACCGTTTGTTCTGCCTCAGTAAGTGCGCGTGGACCCAGCATCAAGAAAAACTCCAGTTTGATTTTGCGATGAGCAAGCAATCCGGCCGCGTTTGCTAGTTCTTCGGTAAGAATTGGACCGCAAACCGCGAGACTCGTGCCCTGATGAATGCTGGCAGACAGCGAAAGCACAATGTCGTGCAGGGCCCTGTCTCCATCCGGCTGTACGATCGACAGGTGGTCCAACAGGATTCGGTTTTGCTGTGGACCGCGGCTTGACGAGAGGAAATAGCGTTCTTTGCCAAAAGAAGCTAGTGCCACACTATACCCTTTGATAAATGCATAGTGGGCAAGCGAAGCTGCTACAGTGACCGACAGTTCAAACGCGGCACCCGGCACCCCGGCAAAACCAGCTTCCTGCCGGTCTAAAATCAAACAAAGATCGTTTGTAACATGCAGTTCAAACTCTTTGGTCTTCAATGCGCCAGACCGTGCAGTAGCGCGCCAATGAATCCGCGACAACCGATCGCCCGGCGCATAGTCGCGCACGCCAATCACGTTTGCAATTTCTTCGACTGAGCGGCTTTGCGCATAGGCGTTTCCAGAATTAAATTTATTCAAGGCAGGCCAATTTGCAATGGGAACTACTCGGGGATAAACGGTAAGATCATCAACCAACGTAACGTTTTCTCCCTTTTTCGTGAGCCCAAACAAATCACCCGTTAGGATCTTGCAATCGGACAATGTATATTTCCCGCGTGGAATCTGGGAAATGGAGTACTGCAAAATCTGCTTCCGGCGAAACCATGGATACAGCAGACTTCGATTAGGTGTACTGTGCAAAAGAAGACGGGCAGGTATCTGATCCTCCACATGCAGCCAGGCTACAGGCCAGCCGGCGGGAAAAGTCACTTCCACCTCCACGTCCAGCGTGGCGCCCGCAATTAAATGATGGGTGCTAAGCCGCCTTGCGACCAACACTTTTCGACCCGAAAACGCAGCAGTCAATGCCGCATACAGACCAATCATCAGCGTTGCAGTAAATAAGAACCAGGCGGAATATCCACCTTGAAACATAGTGTATAGAAATGTACCTGCAATGGCGAGCGTCCAGAAGATGAACTTGCCTGCCAGCTTCAACACTACCGGATCTCCCTCTCTCGGCTGATGGGTACTGCGATGTTGCGTACGATCTCCTCCAGCACCTGTTCCACGACCGCTCCAGACAAACGCGCATCCGACTTCAAAATGAGTCGATGCCCAAGAATGTAAGGAATCAGTCGTTTAACGTCATCAGGCACGACAAAGCTGCGGCCAGCCAGAAATGCGGCTGCTTGTGCCGACCGAAATAACGCCAGTGATCCCCGCGGGGACGCGCCGAGATACACGGACGGATGCTCTCGGGTTGCTGATGTAACGGCGACGATGTAATTCCGAATGCTTTGCTCGATCCGCACCAGACGCACTTGCTGCTGCAGCTCAAGCAGTGTTTCCACATTGGTGACCGACTGCAGCCCTTCGAGCGGATGAACGGTTTCTTGCCGGCCGAGAATATCCACTTCCTCTACCGGGGTCGGATAGCCCATCCGAATTTTTAACAGGAAGCGATCCAGCTGCGCCTCCGGCAGCGGGAACGTTCCTTCATATTCGATCGGGTTTTGTGTGGCCATGATAAAAAACGGCTTCGGTAATTCGTGTGTTTCGCCATCTACCGTCACATTGCCTTCTTCCATCGCTTCGAGCAAAGCGGATTGCGTTTTCGGAGAGGTGCGGTTGATTTCATCCGCCAGAATCACATTGGCCATGATCGGACCTGGTCGATATTCAAACTCCGTTACCTTTTGATTAAAAATCGATACACCCGTGATATCGCTTGGCAATAAATCAGGTGTGAATTGGATTCGTTTAAACGAACACCCGAGACTTTTGGCGAGTGAACGAACCAGCACTGTCTTGCCGACACCGGGCACATCCTCGAGCAGCACATGGCCGTCAGCGAGCAGCGCGATGATGCATAACTGCACTGCTTCCGATTTCCCTACTATTACTTGTTCCACATTATGCTTTAAACGGTCAAGCAGCCCATGCGGTTGATCATACCGACGATCCACAATTTCCGTGCCTTCGTGCGATTGCATGCTGTTTCCTCCATCGAAATAATATCCTTACTAGTATAACGAAAAAATAGACAAGTGGCGAAGGAAATTGCCCTCGCCACTGGAAATGCTGGAGTATGTACGATCAACTTGATGACATCGAATTTTATGGCAGATAAGAATTTGGGTTGACATACAGCATTTGCCCGCCCGAGATCCCGGTCGCCACTGAAAAATGCAGGTGGGGTCCCGTGGATTCCCCATCAGATCCTACTTTGGCGATGGCTTGTCCAGCCTTAACTTCTTGACCAGCCGACACCAGCAGCCCGCTGGCGTACATATGACCGTATACGCTCATTAGGTTCGGACCGTGCTGGATGACAATCCAGTGTCCGAATCCTTCCGCTGTTCCTGAGAACAGCACGCGGCCATCGGCAACCGCTACGATCGTAGTTCCAAGCGGAGCGCCGATGTCGACCCCTTTATGGAATTCAGTTCCGCGCGTGCCATAACCAGACGTAATTAAATGAGAAGATGGAACCGGCCAAATCCACTTGGAATTCGGGTTGCCTTGGTAAGTGCCATACTGCTGCTGCTGTGCAGCGATCTGGGCAGCCAAAAACGTCTCTGTGGCTGCTTCTTGCTGCTGATCCTGATTTAATTGATCCTGCGTCATCGCGATGTTTTGATTGACTTGCGCTTCAAGTTGGGTTTTGGCATCCTTCTGATTCTGTTGATCAGCAAGGATGGCATTCAGTTGGTCCTTGGCCTTCAACTGCTCGTCCTGCTGCGACTTGAGGTTTGCCTGATCAGTCAAAAGCTGTTCCTTCAAGTTTTTGATAGTTGTGAGCAATTCCTTATCCTGCTTGACAATCAGCGTCAACAGGTTTAATCGATCAACAAAATCGTTAAAATCAGTCGAATTCATCAAGACGCTCAGGTAGGAGACATCCCCGTTTTCATACATGACCTGCAATCGTTTGCGCAGCAAGTCATCTGTCTGAGCCAACTGCTTCTGCGTTTGAGTGATTTTATTGGTAACAGCTGTAATTTGATCATCTATCATGCGTAATTTATCATTCAAAAGTGAGATTTGCTGATCAGTCAGTTGGATTTGGTTGTTAATCGCGGCAAGCTGACTGTCAATGGAAGCCTTCTGGTTTTTCAAATCAGCAATCTTCTTCTGACTGGCATCAATCTGCGCCTTCAGTTGGTCGATTTTGCTGCTCAAATCCTGCACAGAAGCTGTGGAGTTATCTGCATGTCCATAAGAAGTCCAACCTATACCAGCGGTAAACACAACTACACCTGCGAATAGTGTCAAGATCCTTTTGCGAACTGCCATTCCTCTGCTCCCCCAGGCCGCCTAAATTGAACTTGCAGTACGACCAAGTATCAAATTTCGACTTTGAGGACAAAATTCCTGTTCAGTTCTACAAATTTTTGCATGAAGAAAACCAATTTCGACAAAAAAGACAAAAACTTGACACATTGGGAAGAAAATACATGGGCCAATTAGTCACCTGCAGATTGTAAATAAATTGTAAACAGTACAAAAAATAAATGAAATGACGAAAAATCTGTTAATAACCTTGTGGATATTGTGGATAAGTGACGCAGTCAACCCACTTTAACCAATTGAGGACATTTCGCCAAATCTTCCGGACTCACGTGTCCTCGGGGCATGCTGATGCGCCCGGCCCGGTAACAGTTGCGCGCGAGCTCCGAACAGAGCATGCGCCTGCTCGATTGTTTCAATTGCAGCCGAACATTAAACAAAAACAGAATCATCAAGACAAGCAAGTCGAAATAGTCATAGGAAGTACCGATATGAGCATGCAGATAATGAACAATTGAAAACTGCTGCTCCGCTGTCAGCTGCCGTTTGTAACGGTAAACATCGTAATCAGATTTATACTTGGAAAGAGCAGTGTAACGAACTTTGCCAAGCAGCAGCGCCTCGACCACTGCTCCATTGCCAACGTAAACCGCGACGTGGCTGTAGTCGCTTTTAGTGAACCGCTTGATTAAGGAACTAAACTTTAGATTGCCGCGCACAAACAGAAGATCCCCCACCTGCAAATCGACAGACATGCCCTCACCCACTTTATCCGTAAACAGTTGATGATTCCATCTATTCATCCGGCGGAGAGTTGGTGTACATCTGCCTATTGTTTAATTAACAGCTGCCGCCAGCGGATAAGTTTGCTTCTTGTTTTCAGTTGCCTCCACCCAGTGCTTTACCAACGCTGTTCCATCGATTAACTCAATGTTTATCCCTAATTCATTCGCATATTGGCGTGCGTCTTCCGAGAAGGAACTGGTCGTAACCACGAATCCCCCTTGGGCATGATCCTTGATCATACGCGAGTGGATGATGGCAATTGGTTCAAAATCGACAGGCTGGTCCTGGTTGTAACATTTGACCTGACCCAGGTAGAGGCCATTGTGTCGCTTGTGAATAATGTCTACCCCGAAGTCCCCTCCGTAGGGCGTTACGACCGCCAGGCCTCCGTAATAATCTTCCATAACCTCTTTCACAAAGTGTTCGAAGTGATGCGGCGTTTCCTCTTTATCCTCTTCTCTGTTAAAGCGGTGATAAAGTCCCATTGCCACCGCCTGGTACATATCCTGATGCGCAGTAAAAAGTTCCCCAAGCCGTGCGCGGGCATATTCAATTTCCCTGCGATACTTCCAAACATAAAATCCCGCAATCCCCGCGAGAACAACTAACAATATTCCTAGCACTATCATAGCCTGCGTGCCCCTTTTTCACATGAATTCCTTCCACAACTGTCAGTTATTTTTTCCACTAAAGTCCTTTCCATTCCTTGACAGCTTTGTGTGGCCCACGTATTGAATCTGTATGCTGATTTCCACGCGAGGGTAACTTATTACTATTAGCGAACCGCACAAACGGAGCAGAGGGAATAAGGAGGCCGCCATCATGACTTGGCAAGAGGAACTCAAAGAAAAAGTGCACGGCAATATTGTGGCAAAGGTGGGAATTGACGGGGTGTTTTATCTCGTAAGCAACAATATCGATGAAGTGTTGTTTCGCAGTCAGGAGGGCAAAGTGCAAACTTACCCTAATGTGGATGCTATCATCGAGCATCTTGAAGCCAATCCGGACTACAACACGATCACTGTATTTTAAAAAATGTGATGATTCATATGTAAAACTGCCAGTAGGTGTTACCTGCTGGCAGAAGTATGCTGCATTTTAATTACCCAACATACGGTCCTGGAGTTGTAACGCAGATATCTTCACGTTCTTCACGCAAGAGCAGCAGGAGCACGAAGATGATCAGAAACACTACAGCCCAGACTGTAAATCCACCGAAAGTACCCATCGTAATCCCTCCTTTATGTGCCTAACTAGAACTCCGATTGACTGTCTCTTAATAGTAGGTGGTGCGGCAATAGGTTGTGGGCGCTGCTGCATAACCAGTTGGCACTAACAGGATGAAGAGCACGAAGATAACCAGGAATACAATCGCTGCATTTCGAAAACGCATTGTCATAACCTCCTTCATGTCTTAACTCACTAACCAATATATTGACGAGCCATCGAAAACGTATGGACAAGAGTTGACAAGCATCCGTGGAAATCACCCATTTTTTGCAAAATAGACGATTTCCTGAGGCTAGCCTGGGATGATCGCGGGCTGAAGAGATCATTAAACCGTTGAGATTATGCAGATATTTGCGCGCAAGAAAAAAGAGGGAAACCCCTGATTTAT
>JAQBPP010000171.1 GCA_028287455.1 Bacilli bacterium
CCAATGTATAGGTCACCTCACAATTTTTTCGAGCAGCTAAAAACTAGAACGTTTTTTAAGATCTTAGAAATGGATAAAGTGGATGATTGGGGTGTTCAGAAATAGCATTCGCAAACAAGCGGGCTATTGCAATACCCCCTTGTTCTTGAAAATGCGTGTTGTCGCGAGTGCCATCTGCGAAGCTTGCAAAATCATGAGGTTCGGTCCACATGAAGATCTGTTTAGTTCCCTCTTCGCCGACTTTTTCAAAAAATAACTTGCTTAGATTTGCAAGATCAATGATACTTACGGTTTCTTCAACGGCAAGCTGTTTCATTGCCTCACTATATTCGCCGTGCGTATTCTGAATCTTCCCATCAGCATCGAAAAAACGCCTGTGAACAGGTGTGGCCAATAAGGGAATTGCACCGCGCTGCCGTGCACCATCGAGATAAATTTTTAAATACTGTTGATAAGTAGTAAACGGTTCAGTCCCTCCGGCATTGTTTTTTTCATCGTTATGAGCGAATTGGACCAGTAAGTAATCGCCTGGGCGAATCCAGTTCCAGATTTGATCCAATCGGCCTTCTTGGATGAAGCTTTTTGTACTTCTGCCGGATCGTGCGCGATTGGAAACCGCGATAGAGGAATTGAAAAACCTTGAGAGCATTTGCCCCCACCCTGCATAGGGAAATTGCCCGGATGGCTGATCAGTCATCGTGGAGTCTCCGGCCAAAAATAAAGTAGGAATAGCCGGTGCATCTTGAATTTCCAGCCGAGAGATTCGAGGAGAAGAACCTAGAAAAGCCAGCTTTAACTGCCCGTCATCCACATGAACTGAGAAACTCTCTATAACGGATTGCCCAGAGGCGGTTTTTATTGCTTCAAGCATTAATCGGCCTAATCCTGCTTTAACAGTAGTAACGCTGCCTGCTGTTGAGTCACCTAAAGCAACAGTTACTGTGTAATTCCCATTAGGCACATCCACGAGGAATGAATTCATAGCGGGCACATTGTAATCTCCGGGAAACGATTCCCGCTTATCTTCATCCTTTGAGGGACCGCTGGAAGATGAAAATCCATATCCAGAAGAACAATTGTATTCCGGTAGAATCGCTTGGCTGATAAAATCAAATTTGAAATGCATACCACGAATCGCCACCTTTCTTACTTAGCAATTAAAGTTATTATATCAACTAATCCCAAATATATAGAAGTAAATACCACTAAATGCAAATAAGTCACACACAGACAAAAAAGTGCGATTGTCATAATCTGCTCCTCGTACTATGCTTTTCCCAACCAGTCTAAGGAAGAGGATGATTTCATGTCAGATAGTCAGCTGCAACAGACTTCTTTAACAGTACCCACAAGACAAATGGAGCAGTTAAGTCGTGGTCTGATCGCGATGAAGGTAGACAACGGTGTCTACGTCGGATGGCGTATGCTCGGTGCGGAGCCGTCAACCGTCTCGTATAACTTGTATCGCGACGGAAGTAAACTAAATACAGCACCTATTACGACAAGTACTAACTTTTTAGACTGCGATGGCACTATTGATTCCACTTACTCAGTTAGCGCGATCATTAACGGGCAGCAGCAGAGCCCATCTGAACCTGTCAGTGTTTGGGCGACGAATTATCTACGAGTTCCACTTCAAATTCCTGCAGGCGGCACCACGCCAGACGGTGTGTCCTATACCTACAGCGCGAACGATGCCAGCGTTGGCGATGTGGATGGAGATGGGGAATATGAGATTATCCTCAAATGGGATCCTTCCAATTCCAAGGATAATGCGCATAAAGGGTATACAGGTAATGTGTTTCTGGATGCTTACAAACTGGATGGAACTCAATTGTGGCGAATTGACTTAGGGAAGAATATTCGCGCTGGTGCACATTATACACAATTTATGGTCTACGATTTAGATGGGGATGGCAAGGCGGAAGTGGCCTGTAAAACAGCAGACGGAACTATAGATGGTGCTGGCAATGTCATTGGTAATCAGGAAGCGGATTTCCGCAATGAGAATGGCTACGTACTAGATGGTTCTGAATATCTAACTATTTTTGAAGGATTGACAGGTAAAGCATTAATCACAACTGATTATGATCCGCCAAGAGGAAAGGTTTCAGACTGGGGTGATGAGTATGGCAACCGGGTTGACCGTTTCCTAGCCTGTGTGGCGTACCTCGATGGTGTTCGGCCAAGCCTGGTCATGTGTCGCGGTTACTATACGCGTTCCGTGCTGGTCGCTTACAACTATCGAAATGGCCAGTTGATGAAGTTATGGACATTTGATAGTGATAACCCAGGAAATTCGGGGTACGCCGGACAAGGAAACCACAACTTGAGTGTCGCCGATGTGGATGGAGATGGCAAAGATGAGATTATATACGGATCATGCGCCATTGATCATGATGGAACTGGACTGTATACAACCGGTCTAGGACATGGAGATGCCATGCATGTGGGAAACTTGGACCCGAACCGTGCCGGGTTTGAAGTTTTTCAAGTCCATGAAAACCCCTCCGATACAGGTGTGGAGCTGCATGATGCCAGGACAGGTGAGCTGCTTTGGGGAGTCAAGACTACAAGAGATGCAGGCAGAGGGACATCAGCGGATATCGATCCACGTTATGAAGGTGAAGAATTCTGGGCCGCAGGTGGCTTGTATAACTGCAAGGGTGAATTAATCAGCAGTACACTGCCTTCCTCCACCAATTTCGCGATTTGGTGGGATGGAGATTTACTGCGCGAGCTTCTGGATAATAATCGAATAGATAAGTGGGATTATCTAAATAGCAAAACAGATAATTTGCTGACAGCAGCTGAGTGTGCTTCAAACAATGGAACCAAAGCGAATCCCTGTTTACAAGCTGATCTTTTTGGTGACTGGCGAGAAGAGGTCATTTGGCGCACAACAGACAGCACCGCCTTGCATATTTATTCGACTTCGGACGTTACTGATTACCGAATTTACACACTGATGCATGATCCAGTCTATCGGCTGGGAATCGCCTGGCAAAATACAGTTTACAATCAACCTCCCCATACCGGTTTTTATCTGGGGCAAGGAATGGATAACCCACCAACACCCAATATTTTTCTGGTACATGGTACAGAGAAGAAGATCTCCAATAAAATCTATCTTGCCGGTGATTCGACCGTCCAGACCTATAGTGCGGACAATGCACCACAAGCAGGGTGGGGACAGTTTATCGCAAACTGCTTTGGAGAAGAGACCCAGTTCATCAACCGTGCGATTGGCGGGAGAAGTTCGAAGACTTTCGCCCTGGAAGGACGTTTGGATGCAATTTTAAATGACATCCAATCAAACGAATATCTACTCATACAAATGGGACATAATGATTCGACTGTAAGTAAACCTGAACGCTATACCGAACCTTTTACCTCATATAAAGAGTACCTGAAAATGTATGTGGAAGGTGCACGCAAGCAGGGTGCAATTCCAATTTTGATCACCCCTGTGGCAAGATTGCATATGCAAGACGATGCTTTTGTGAATGATTTTCCGGACTATTGCGAGGCGATGAAACAGCTGGCCGCCGAAGAGAATGTTCAGTTAATCGACTTAATGACAGAGAGTCTCAATTATTTTACGACGATAGGCTACGAAGAAGCACGCAGCTTGTTCATGGTTTCAGTGAATGGCACGGATCATACGCATTTTACTGAAAAAGGGGCCAGTCAGATTGCGGGGCTTGTAGCGAAACAGTTAAAAGAAATGAACATCGGGAGTATCGAATAAATCGATTGGGTAACCATGGTCAGCTAGAAATAAAATGGCTGACCATTTTATTTTTTGAACTTGGTCTATGTGAACTTGAAAGGGGAAATTGCAATGTCAGCTTTGGAATTTGATGCACAAAAAATACAAACAGTGATCGATCGAATCGTTAAACGCACCTTGAATATGGATTTCACTTGGGATTGGCCTGCCGGTGTCGCATTTTATGGTGTAAGTGAAGCATTTAGGGCAACTGGCAACCCGCAATATTTGGAGGCGTTAATCCAATGGGTTGATCAACTGATTGAGGACGAACTGCCACCTTATACGATTAATGCGGTTTCGATCGGACATACGTTGATCACTTTATATCAAGAAACTCGTAATGATAAATACCTACAGGTAGCAATAACCATGGCGGATTACTTGAAGAATGAGGCCCCACGTTTTGCAGACGGAATTTTTCAGCACACTGTTTCACAAAATTATAATTTTCCTGAACAGGCGTGGGTAGATACACTGTTTATGGCCGGCTATTTTCTTGTCAGGATGGGAGCGCTTTTGGAGCGGGAAGATTATTTTCAAGACGGACTCAAACAGTATCATGGACATGAGCAGTTTCTGCAAGATTCTGCAAGCAATCTGTACTACCATGGATGGGACAATATTCAGCAAAACAATTTATCTGCCGTTTTTTGGGCACGCGGCAATGCATGGGCTGCATACACCATGGCGCGGGTACACTCGGAAATTCCGGTCACGCATCCCTCCTTTATGCGGATACAAGATTCGGTCCGGGATCAATTAAGTGCATTAGTTCGTTTGCAATCGGAAGAGGGGCTCTGGCATACTGTGTTGACTGATCCTGACTCTTATCTGGAAACTTCCGGTTCAGCTGGCATCGCAGCTGCCCTTGTTTCATTCAACGAGCAGATGGGCAGCCCTCTATATAATAAATACATTCAAAAATCAATCAACGGGATTTTAAGCAGAGTAACAGAAGATGGAACTGTAGCTTCCGTTTCTGCAGGAACTGCAGTGATGGAGGACAATGCCGGTTATAAAGGAGTTCCTCATAAAAGAATTCAGGGTTGGGGCCAGGGACTTACATTAGTCTTTTTGTCTTCATTGTTAAACTACAGATTTTAGATCTTTCAAACAGGCAGAGGAGTGAAAAATTTTATGGACAAAGGGAGAGAATGGCCGAGCGAGCGGCTCAATTTTCAGGATCCTATTACAGGGATTAACGTAACACGCTGGAC
>JAQBPP010000209.1 GCA_028287455.1 Bacilli bacterium
TTACGGAATATCTGCAATGGTCTCGAATCGGAAGCGGCTATCAAGTGACCGTCACCGTACAGTGGAAGTCGGATTTAGGTATGCAGAAAGTGGAAATCGACAGTTATGTTCCCTGAACACAAACACAGCAAGCCTGGTTTTCTGATTCCTGCTTTTACCTTGCTTGAGTTAATGTTCGCAATTGTGATCAGCGTTATGGTCATGGGGATCAGTGTGCGCATGTTTGCGTTTGCAGTATCAGGTTATCGTGAAGCACTGTCTGAACGGATGACAGCTGCATCCTTGAGTGTAGTGAATCATTTAATCTCTGGCGATATACATGCAGCTGCGAGAGTCAGCGCCAATTATGGAGGTTTGCTTAGCATTAGCAAAGCCACAGCACAAACAGTGAGTTACTCTTTAAATCTAAATGGCCATCTTATCAGACAAGTAAATGGCGTTGGCGGCGAAATAGTAGCGGACAATGTACACTCCTTTTCTGTCGCACAAGGAGTTTATGCAGGTGAAATACAAATTCAAATTGGTTTCAAACTGCCAAACAAGGAGGAGACATGGTCACTTCTATTCAGCGCAGGTCACGATTAATGCAGCAAGGAAGCTCAAGTTTCTCAGTAGTGATTGTGCTGTCGCTTTCAGCAATGGTCATTAGTTCGGCGTGCACACTTTATGAATCATTTCGCACTTATGTCTATGGAGAAGTTGCATCAGCCAGAGCGAATGAAACTGCAATAGGCGTTATGTGGTTCGCTGTTGATGCAGTGTCGAACAATCCAGCCATCACTTCTATTACTTATCCTGGTTTATTAAGCTCGGACCAGTCTGTTTCCTGTGCGATTGCACTAACCTCACCTGGATTGATCCAAATTACTGTAAGTTCCTCTGTTACTGGTGCGCAAAGCAGCACCAGAAGGGTCGTTGCCATTTATTCCATCCCAACCAAACAGGTGATAAGTTGGTCGGAAGTCTAAAATAGTGGTACGATTAGTAAAACCGATAGAATGGGCTGGATTACAATTATGAATTTGTATCTCTTGGGCTTCATGGCCACTGGTAAAACCACTGTTGGCAAAGAACTGTCTGCAATCTTGCAGCTTCCATGGGTGGATTTGGATCACTATCTGGAGCAACGTGAGGGGCGCACAATTCCGGAACTCTTCCGCGATTTCGGTGAAGAACATTTTCGGAACTTGGAACAGCAATGTCTGGAAGATGCTAGTAAATGTTCCGGGCAGGTGGTGACAACAGGTGGAGGCGTCATTTTGCGCGAAAGAAACCGGGAGATGTTAAAAACCACTGGGTTTTGCATTACATTGACAGCCACACCTGAATGTATCTGGAACCGTGTGTCAACCGATTCGGGCCGACCACTCCTGCAGCATGACAATCCACAGGAGCGCATTAAACAGTTGATGGAGGAGCGCTCATCTTATTATGCAATTGCGGATTGTACAATAGATACCACAGGACTGTCAGTGGATGACATAGTTGGCAATATCCTAACAATCCTTTCCGATCGCAACCTGTTTGGCGCGGTAGTCAAAACCAAGTAGTTGACGATCCTCCGCCTGGCAGGTAGACTCGGGGGATGGGATTAGGTGTAAGTTTGGAAAAGAGAGGTTACATGTATGTGCGGGATCGCAGGTATAATTCAAAAAAACGGACATCCGTGTGATAAACAGGTTCTTACTGAAATGATGAATCGGATTATTCATCGCGGACCTGACGATCAAGGGCTCTTTGTCGATGGACCTGCAGGATTAGGTTTTCGGCGTCTGTCTATTATTGATGTCGAAGGCGGACACCAACCGCTTACTAATGAAGATGGATCATTATGGCTGATTTTTAACGGAGAAATCTATAACTATCAATCATTGCGAGCAGATTTAGTTGCTCGGGGGCATGAATTTACTACATTTTCCGATTCCGAAGTATTGCTGCACCTGTTCGAAGAGAAGGGCGTCGACATGGTTCGCGAACTGCGGGGGATGTTTTCATTTGCGATTTGGAACCAAAACGATCAAACTTTGTTTGCTGCGCGCGATCACTTCGGGATCAAACCGTTTTATTACACCGTTACGCAAGATGCGATAGCGTTTGGTTCGGAGATTAAGAGTTTGCTCGAAGTCCCCGGTGTTAAACGGGAAGTTGACCGTGAAGCATTATGGAATTACTTAACTTTTCAATTTGTACCCGATCCAATGACCATGTTTCAGGGAATCTATAAACTCCCTCCGGCGCATTATATGCTGCTTCGTCAGGATCAAATACAAATTAAGAAATATTGGCAGGCCGAATTTCAGCCAGAAGATCGCCCGCTGTCCGAATACGCGGAAAAAGTGGAAGAAGTATTGCGAAATTCAGTGAAGGTACATATGAACTCCGATGTACCGCGCGGTGCATTTTTATCCTCGGGAGTCGATTCAAGCACGATCGTAGCTTTGCTGCGTGAGCTTGAACAAGTTCAGACGTTTACGGTGGGATTTGAAGGGGCTGGCGGACAAAGTGAGATCGGTTTCGCACGTGAAACTGCCAAACTGCTAGGTACGACGCATCGCGATACCATTATTACTGCTCAAGAATACCGCGAGCAATTGCCCAGGTTGCTTTATAATCAGGACGAGCCTGTGGCAGATCCATCAGCAATCGCGTTATATTTTGTATCAGAGCTTGCCAGTCGCTACGTAACTGTTGTGCTGTCAGGGGAAGGCGCTGATGAGATCTTTGGCGGGTACAGCATTTACCGAGAGCCATTATCTTTAAAAATGTTTGATTATTTGCCTCCCTCGCTCAGGCGTTCGTTAGGTAAATTCTCACATTTTCTCCCCTATGGCATGAAGGGCAGATCGTTCCTTGAGCGCGGGGCAAAAACGGTTCAAGAGCGCTTCGTAGGCAATGCATTCATTTTTACTGAAGCAATGAAAGAACAGATTGCCTCATTTCGACCGGACGCAGGCTCGAAACGACCATTTGATATCACGCAACCTTTGTATGAGCAGGCATCCGCTTATGATGATGTAACAAAAATGCAGTTTATTGATCTGCACACTTGGCTGCCAGGTGATATTTTGATGAAAGCAGACAAGATGACGATGGCTAATTCGCTGGAATTAAGAGTGCCGTTCCTTGATGTAGAGGTTTTCGCACTGGCCTCAAAAATCCCAATGGAATACCGCATGAGGGAAGGCACCACCAAATATGTGCTGCGCGAAGCTGTCAAAGGTATCTTGCCTGAGCCAGTTACCAAACGGCCTAAACTTGGTTTTCCTGTTCCAACCAGACAATGGTTGCGGGGTGAGTTTTACAAATGGGCAGAAGAAGTGATTATGGGCAGTCCGACAGATGAGCTGATTAATAAAGAGGCGGTGCTGCACCTGCTGCAGGTGCATCGCGAGGGAAAACGGGATTATGGACGTCCCATCTGGACAGTTCTTGTGTTCATGCTTTGGCATCAGATTTATTTGGAAGGTCCAATTGCCTTCCACTCGGCAGCAAGTCCTAATGTAGAATTGCGTCGTTCCGGCGCTGTGACTATGGCATAAACAGTTTACTAGGAGAGAAACTCCATGCTATACTGTCCTCTGATAAGAGAATTTAATCCGCGATAGGTGAACAGAGGGGCCGGTCGCAATGTCGAAAGCCAAACGGTTTTATTTAGTTGCTGAAGAAATTTTACCTGAAGCAATGTTAAAAACAGTCCTGGTCAAGGACCTGCTCGCACGGGGAGAATGCCTG
>JAQBPP010000220.1 GCA_028287455.1 Bacilli bacterium
ATAAGTAACCACCGCAATATACAAGGAAGGAAGATACAACGCAGTCAATGTGAGTGCATACCGCAACCATCTTAATAAGCTCGTATAGAGGGCGCGTTCGTAGTAATCCTCACTCGACTGCAATTTCTGCCATAGCGTGACAGGTGCTATCAGCACAAACGGACTTCCATCAGTAATGATTGCAAAACGTCCTTCCAAGATTTGTGCAGCTACCGTATCGGGTCGTTCTGAATATTGCATCTGCGGAAAAGGGGAGTACGGATGATCCTCAATAAATTCCTCTATATATGAACTTTCCAGAACGCTGTCAATTTTTATTTTTTGAATGCGGGATCTAACCTCTTTAATGACATTCTTATTCGCAATCCCTTCTAAATAAATAAGTATCACTTTTGTTTGCGTATGCTCCCCAATTGTAAAACAGACTGTTTTTAATCGAGGAGACTTGATCTTAAATCTTACCAGCCCTACATTCGTGCCAATGTGTTCAGTGAACCCTTCACGAGGTCCGCGGATTACAGCTTCTGTCTGCGGTTCCTCCACGCTGCGACGTATGCCGCCGCGAACATCCAGTACGATCGCTTCCGAGTATCCATCAAGCAGGATCACAGCGTTCGCGTCTAAAATTGAGCTGACCACTTTTGTCCAGTACTGAGTGTCTGATACAGAACTTAACGAGATGCCAGTTTGTTCAATGTCGCTGCTGAGATTTTCCAAATTTGAACGTTCAGAAATATACTCAAACAATAGCGGCCGAAGTGCGTGCTGCTGGATCTGTTCTGTCTGGACAATTCCTGCTATATAAGTTATAAGCCCATTAACTTGTTCATCCAGTTTGAATTCTCGGATAACAAAATCTGAGCAATCCTGGAAAACTTGTTTAAGTATTGTCAGATTTTCGTTTAAATTTGCAGATAACAAATTATTCATGGCCTCAGAGGGCTCAACCGCTTCTTCAAGAGGGGAAATGTCTTGATTTGATTCATTGCTTTTGCCAAACTGTTTTATCTTTTTCAGAGAAATCCCCCCTTTTTTGTAAAATTAAATTCGCTGCCTCGTACGCACTGGAAAAAGACAGTTCAGATAGTTGTCCTTGCCCCTCGCACCAATCGCCACAAAAAAACAAATTGCGATAATCCGGAAAAAAGATTGGCATGGCCTGTTGGTTCATCCTGCACGCGATTTCCTGTACAACCGCCCGCTGTGAAACGCGCGGGACGACTAATTGTTCTCGCCAACCCGAAAAATGCTTATCATACATATGTTCAATTTTTTCTTTGATCGATTGAAACACTTCTTTATTTCCGATATCTGCTTGTGTTAAATAGGCGGTTGCCTGCAGAAGCTGCCCGCCATCAGGCACACAAGTTGTATCATAATAACTGATATCGGTGATAAACATGTGGTTCTCCACATCGTTGATGTATGTATAAGGCACCTCAATACGCTGCTTTAACCCAATGTCATAAACGACTACAGTGGTAGGACTGTATCTGTCATACTGCTTAACAGCGTGCTCAATATGGGTACCTTCAAATAAACCTACGAGCGCTTTAGGCGGAATGGCGAAGACAAATTCGTCTGCGGAATACTCAGCATCCGCAGTCCGAACGGAAACTACTCGATCCCCATCTACCTGTACTTGTTCAATCTTGCACTTTGTCACAATTGTGCCTTCATTGGCCTCAATCACCCTTAGAAATTCATCGATCAGGGATTGCCATCCTCCTCCAATATAAGACACAGGCTTTGTTGAGAGAAACAGCCTTCTATAGTAGTTGAAAAATACGTCAGATGGAATTTGCTCAGGTTCACTCGTGAAGAAATTGGAAGAGCCCAGCGTCAGCATCATTTCCTTCACATCTTCATCAGTGTCGTGTTGTTCCAGCCATTGTTTGATCGAGATATGAGGATGTCCTTGTTCCAAGCGGAGAAGTGTTCGAAGCACCTCATAAGCGAATGCAATTTTGTGGGTCATCCCGGCTAAAATTTTAGTTCGAAACAAGCCATGAATATTGACTGGCACAGGCGTCATTTCTGCTCCCAGATCGTAATGCGCTTTGTTTGGATTAAAGTCGCGCCAATCAATGTGCAGTCCCAATTCTTGCTCAAAGGTCCGTAATACAGAGGTATCACGGCCATAAATGGCATGGGCTCCAAAGTTAAACGAAAACCCTTTCACTCGAATTGTAACTGCTCTGCCGCCGATGACCGCCCGCTCCAGCAGAGCGACTTTTTTCTGTTTCCGGGAGAGATACGCGGATGCCGACAGACCTGCTATTCCCCCTCCGACGACAATCACGTCAAAATGCTCACTCATTCCGCTTTCACCTCATCAAACCATGCTGCAATCAAGTTGCCCAAAATGAAAATGCATTATGTGCGATTGACAGAACAAAGCATCGTTAATATAATTAATATAGTCACTTTAAATTTTATCGATAATAACATTGAGTAAGTAAATAAGGAGGTTTTTTTGAGAATGGCAAAATCAAAATGGACAGTTGATTTTACACACAGCAGCATCGATTTCACAATCAAGCACATGATGATTGCTAAGGTAAGGGGAACATTTAATACTTATGAAGCAGATATTGAAGCAGATCCTGAAGACTTGACCTCTGCTTCTATTCAAGTAACCGTGGATCTCTCAAGCATCGATACGCGCAACGCGGACCGCGATACACATCTGCGTTCTTCCGACTTCTTCGATGCCGAGCAGCACCCTAAAATGACTTTTCAATCGACTGAAATCGTTAAGAAAAGCGATGGTGACTATGCTGTAACCGGAAATTTGAATATTCATGGCGTTAGTCGGCCTGAGACGTTTGCAGTCAGCTTTGAAGGAGCAGGCAAAGATCCCTGGGGAAATGAAAAAGCGGGCTTTAGCGCCATTGGAAGCATTAAACGCAGTGACTATGGACTGACCTATAATGCTGTGTTAGAAACTGGCGGCGTCATGATTGGCGACGAAGTGAAAATCTCGATCGAAATCGAAGCCGGAAAACAAGCTTAATCAGGTAAACGTTACACAGGCAACAGACACAGATCGATGTTAAAAAAGGCAGTTGGGGTATTGTCTCCAACTGCCTTTTTTTCTGCAAAAAACTTTTATAATTAATGTGAAACCTGATATAATCACATATAGAATACATATACATATATTGATATTTGGAGACTGGTTATAAATAATATTTGAACAATTTCCGAAGGAAGTGTACGGACACTTTGGCATCAAACTATCCATTCGACCCGGAACAGCCAACTAAAAACAATGAGCATATAAGCCGCTTGGCAGCTGTAGGTCAAATTGCAGCTGGCATCGCCCACGAAGTTAAAAATCCATTAACCACTGTCAAAGGATTTATCCAACTGCTGCAAGAAAATAACCCAAAAGACCCAAAAGCCTACCTGGATTTAGCTCATACTGAACTAGACAATGCACTAGCTACTTTAGAGAGTTTATTGCAAGTTTCCAAACCCGATTTAGATGATGAACCTTATCAAACAGTTAATTTATGCGTTGAGTTAGAGTCGACTCTGAACCTGTTTCAAGACCAATATTATCAGGTTGAAATTCAAAAAAACTTTCGCAACACAGATAGAATGATCGTTGGTCGAAAAAATCAGCTGAAAAAGGCCTTTTTTAATTTGATAAAAAACGCATTTGAAGCGATTTCCGACGCAGGCATAATTTCAATCGAGCATTATACGGATGAACACTCTATTCATGTCATCATTCGTGATACAGGGGTTGGCATCAGCGAAGACAAGCTACCGTTAATTGGCACTCCCTTCTTTACTACAAAAGCAAGTGGAACTGGCATGGGATTATCTCAGGTTTTCTCAGTCATTTACCAACATGGGGGCTCTATTTTGGTGAACAGTACGGAAAACGAGGGAACCACCTTTGAACTGATCCTCCCAATTGAATCGACGAAAACAATAGGGTCGGTGAATCTATTGAATCTTGACTATGAAAATGGACAAAATTTACAGCTGTTCTTCACACAAAACAGAAACCACTTTGAACAACGATTGCTTGAAGAAGCAGTTCAAGTCAAACATAAAATTGATGAAATCAGAGAAACTGGCAACATTGATCTGATGAATAACGCTTATAAATTAGTGAACTACATTATTGAAGATCGTGAACATGAAATGATTGGATTTGCAAAACAAGAAGGAGTTGCATGGGCCAGGCATGATTTAACGCTTGCTTTTAAACTGGAATGGCTGCAGGCGATCCGCCGTGTATTATGGGATTTCCTTTATAATTTTGAGCGGTTGAGCGGTGCAAATGTCAAGCTTGAGGACTTCTTTGGTCTGGAAAAAAGAATGAATGTGCTGCTTGATCAGTTTCTGAATTACTTTTTTATCAGTTATTCCTCATTCAAAGATGATCTGCTTAAATCGCAACGGGTATTGATTGATGATTTATCTGTTCCGATTATACCAATCAGCCCATCCATCTGTATCCTGCCTTTAATAGGATCGATCGACGCCAAAAGGTCCCAAACCATCTATGAAAAAGTACTATCTCAGATTGATCCACTTACAATCGAGACTTTAATTATTGATCTATCCGGAATCGCTCACATGCAAATCGGTGCAATCGATCAGTTTTTACGAATGTTGGACGGCATCCGATTGATGGGCTGCAAACCGATTCTCACCGGTATGCGCAGCGACATAGTCAAACTTATGTTAGATCAACAGGTTTCACTTGCAGACAAGGCGGAAACCAAACGAAATTTGCAGCAAGCCATTGAAGCGTATCTTCACACAACGAACGAAATAAATGAATCAGTCACTTAGTATCACCCCTAGGGCTGCTTTCGTTTCATCAGACGCGAAGCAAGACTGTTTACAGCGAGAACCGCTGCAAATACAACTGTCAATCCAAGGGCTGCAAGTGATTCATTGTGCAGTTGTTTTAAATGCAGCCAAAATGCTAACAGTCCAGAGGCAATAGACAGCATGAGCCAAATGGTCTGTTTAATTAGATGCTCCTGTCGATCCAAGCGATTCAGGACTTCACTTAATTCGAGCCGGATGGTTAAGTCGCCCCGATCCGCCTTTTGCAGGACCCCATCGAAAAGCCCTGGCAGATGCAACAGTGCCATTCCCAGCTCCTGTGCTTGTGTCAGTACTAAATCGGTTGCGGCAGCTCCCGTTTCACCGAACAATCTGCGGGCGATGTCCAAAATGGGCCTGCGCCAATTGAATCCATTGCCTTCTTCTGCATTCTCTTCCAATTGTGCAGTCAGAAGTGGGAGAGCTCGCTGCACCAAAATATCATTCCAATTGATAGCGGGATGCAACCCGGTGATCAACCCGGTTACCATGCCGATCGCTCGCCCCAGGAACATATACCTCGCTTGTAGAATCAACGGTTCATCATGCAGAAAATCCTGGAATTCTCTGATGAACGAATCCATCTCATCCCCACGCTCAAGTCTTGTTCCACTGATTCGATCCAGCAGAAAGCGGATTGCCTTTTTCAGGAAGTCACGATTTACATTCGGCTGTAAAAAACCCAGCTGATCAATGGCATCCACAATTCCGTCATAATTACGCACCAATGCACTTCCTGCCAATTTTGCAAACAGCCGGATATCGCTGCGTGAAATCTCAGCCATCATGCCAAAATCCAGGAAGCACACACGTCCATCCTGCAGCACAAGCAAATTGCCGGGATGAGGGTCCACATGAACAAATCCGTTCACCAGAATCTGCTTAAAATAAGCGTCCAATAAGGTGGCCACCAATTGTTCGTTCGAAATGCCCCATTCCGTAAGCTTCGCTTGATCAGTCAGTTTCGCTCCGTCTATGTATTCCATGACTAGTACGCGACGTGTAATCAAATCCGAGCGCAACCCAGGCACGACGATGCGATTGTCTGCTGCAAATTCCCGCTTGAAGCGCAGCAAATTTTCCGCTTCCAATCGATAGTCAAGCTCTCGACCCACCATCGTACGAAACTCCTGGTAAAGCCCAAACAAATTCATGCGTTTGCCAAATTGTGTAAATCGTACTAAAACCCAAACCACTTTGTTCAAAGCAGACAGATCAATTTCTGCCAGCCGTTCAATGCCTGGCCGCATGACTTTCACCGCTGCGAGTTCTCCGTCCAGACCTATCGCGAGGTGGACTTGTCCTAATGACGCTGCAGCCAGTGGCTGTTCCTCAAAATTACGAAACACTGCCTGCAAACTCGCACCCAGTTCCAGTTCCACCAGCGTTTTAACTGCAGGAAACGGTTCGCCGGGGACAGCATCCTGCAGTTGTGTTAATTCCTTGATAAACGATTGAGGCAGCACATCACTGCGCGCACTGAGAAATTGACCTACTTTAATAATCAACCCTTGTAAATGCAAAGCGGCACGGCGAAAACGTATGCCGCAGCGGGCATATATTCGCTCCTCTGCTTGTTTGCGCCGTACGCCATCCATCCGTCTATGAATCAAGCGGATCCGCCAATAATCAACCAAAAACGACAACGCCAAACGAAAGATTGCAAACGTGCGCAAAAACTGGGAAATCAACGTTTAAACTGTCCCTTCCTGGTCCCATACCTTAAATGCTTCTCTGAGTTTTTGCCGGAACGACTTGATTTTCTGCTTATATTCAGCGCGCTCTTCTTCAGTCATGCGCTGCTTCTTGACAATCACTTTGAAACCTAACAAAATCAGCAGTAAATTACCTAATGAACAACCTGTTCTTCTCCGAAAAAACACCGTCGTCACACCTCTCCTGTTGAAAACTGTGTTACTACTTTGACGATACTTCCAGCCCAACCGAATGTCAATGCTATCCACAATGCAGACACAAATGTGTTCGCAATTGCACAAAAAAAATATGATCCAGCCGGATCATACCTAAAATGCTGATCAATTTCTCTACACTTCACCCGTAGTCATTGGTGCCTGACAGCAATTAATCGTTTGCTGACAGATCTCCTCGCTTTCGCTGCATGGGAATTCACAGTAGTGCTCATAAATATCATGGTGTACATGATGGGTGTGAGTAGGAAATACATGCAAAATTGGATGTCTGGTGACTGTATGTTGTTCGAAATAACAGGTTTGATGAACAATCGTTTGTACGGAGGTTATGCCACTCAATTGCCTGGACTGGTTATCTTGCATTCTGATTCCTCCTTTACTGGTTCCCTATACATGTATGACGATCTATACGCTCCCGCCTTAGTCACCGGTCTATTTTGGATTAAGAATATCAGCTGTTGACTTGGATGAATCCGTGGGCTTTCCGGGCAAATTACGGTAAAATTGACTTACCTACAATGATCAACTGGAAACGAGGATGTAAACTTTGAGTCTTAAGCGAATTCGTACCTTCATGATGTTGGTGGATTATAAGAATTTTTCGGCGGTGGCCGATGTGCTCTCCATCAGCCAACCTGCAGTGAGCAAACAGATTAAATCGCTGGAAGAGGATCTGGGTGTCAGTTTATTTGATCGAAATACGGTGGAGCCAACAGAAGCTGGCAGACTGGTCTATCGTGAGGGCAAAAAACTGCTAAACGGTTGGGAACAATTAATCGAAGAGTGCCGCACGCTGCAAGGGGAACTTACCGGTCTCTTGCGGATCGGAACAAGCACCGTTCCAAGTTCCTATCTTCTGCCAGCCATTGTCAAACAGTTCCGCCTGCGATACCCCAGGATCGAATACCGAATCTTCGTCCACGATTCAGAAGACATCCTGGAGCTGTTGCAAAACGGTAAAATTGATGTAGCGATCATTGGCAGCAAGCCTCAAGCGGAGCTGTTTCATTCCCACCCAGTGGCCAAAGATCGCATGGTGATTATTGGCCCGTTAGAAAGCGAGGAGATCCACGGATTTGGCGATCTTCGCGGTCTGCCTTTCATCTTCCGCGGCGAACGTTCAGGCACCTGGAAGGCTGCAGAACTAGGACTGTTGAAATGGAATGGGAAAATTGAGGAGTTAAACTGTGTGGCACAAGCTGACAGCACAGATACGGTTATTTCTTTGGTGGAAGCAGGGATTGGTTATTCCATCGTGTCTGATTTGGCTGCAAAAACAGCCATTGAAAACGATCGAGTCACAATCGTGGCCGAACTGCCTGTAGAACGTAATTTCTATTTGACCTATTTAGCAGTGAAACAGCAGCATCCTGCCATTTCCGCGTTGACGCAGCTGGTTGCCGGATATGCAGAAGAAGAACACGTGGAGTCGCAGCCTTAGCCTGCATCCTGCCAAGTCACTATTGAACTGGCGTATCGTAGCCGAACTTGCGGAAGACGGCCTGCCCTTCAGCCGACTGGACAAAGTTCAGAAAATCAAGCGCAAGCTTTTGATCAGGAGCATTTGTCGGAACAGCAATGTAATTGGCCGCTTTCACATTATAAGCATCCGGAATGTCAATCTCAGTTACTTTGTCGGCAAATGTTGAAGATACATCTGTGTTGTAGACAATACCTGCCTGCGCTTCGGTGGCAGCCACCTTTTGCAAGACCTGTTTCACGTCTGTTTCGTAAGAAACGACATGGGACAGAACCTGGCCCTGAAAATTGCTGCCATAGTCAGCACTTGCGTTTGTGAAAATTTGCCGCGTATATTTCCCGATCGGCACTGTGTCTACACCAATCACCAATCGGACAGGCTTGCTGCCTAAATCTTGCAGCGAGTGAATAGCTGCTGAATTTTCCTTCGGTACAACGATGACTTCATGGCTGTTTGAAACCAGATCGTAACGGTTGATTACACCTTTGTCCTGCAAAGCTTGCATATTCGCCAGGTCTGCTGAGAGAAAAAAATCCACTTTTGCCCCCTGCTCGATTTGCGTGCGCAGGATCTGCGTTCCTGCAAAAGTCGCCTCGATATCCACGCCAGGGTGTTTTTGTTTATAAAGGGCAAACAGTTCAGTGGCAGGTCCCGTCGCATTAGCGGCGATGAATACCGGCAGGCTGGTGCCTGGCGGTTGTTTCACTCTAGACTTGTAAAAACCTGTGCCAATGGTTGACAGAACTGCAAGCATTACAGCCGACCAAACAACCGCCCGCTTCCAAGTCCCGCTTCTTTTGCGGTCAACAGATGTTGACTCCGCAGGAGAATCGCTCTGCTCTGACTGCTGCAAAGAACAGATTTCGCGGGAATCCGCTTCATCTACCTGTGTGTAAACCCATTCCCCCGGTTCATATCGATTGCGATCAAGTTCATCGATCGATACATCCACCATCCATGACTGCTCTGCTGTTAAATACAACCTCGCAAATCCGCCAAACCGTGAGATATCCTGAATCTGCCCTTTCCATTCATATGGCGAGTCTTGCGCCAGTCTTGAAACCCGGGCACGCCAAGGGTCAAATGCAGTCCATGTCTGCCTGGTATCCATTTTTGGTGCGGGCAGCAAATTTGTACCAATAAATTGAGCAACAAAGGCATTTGCAGGATATTGCGCTATTTCTTCTGCACTGCCTGACTGGATGATTACGCCGCGATCCATCACCGCGATGCGATCAGCCAACACGCGGGCATCCTCGAAATCATGCGTCACAATCAAAGTTGGAATCGCGAGCTGCTTCAGCAGCTGCTTCAGCTCTGTGCGCACGCGGGACCTGATGGAGATATCAAGGGCAGACAACGGTTCATCGAGAAGCAGCAGTTTTGGACGGATTACCAGCGCCCGTGCCAAAGCCACGCGCTGCTGCTCGCCGCCTGACAGTTTTGCAGGCATCTGATCCAGCAGTTTCTGCAGTCCCAACAGTCGGACTGCCTCCTGGATTCGTTTCTCACGTTCTGCAGGATCAAGCTTAACAATTCCATATGCGATGTTGTCAAGTACACTCAGGTGTGGAAACAATGCATAATTCTGCAGCACATAACCCATTTCACGCACTTCAGCGGGGTCATTGATCTGTGCGGATGAATCAAAGAGCACTTTATCATCGAGCGATATGCTGCCTTCGTCAGGCGTATCAAGACCTGCAAGCAATCGCAGTAATGTAGTTTTGCCGCAGCCGGAATGGCCGATTAGGGCAATCGTTTCAATACCAACCTGCCCGGATAGTTCTAATGTGAAATCACGCAATCGTTTTTTTAACGTAAAAGACAACAAAATTAGGACTCCCTTAGGCTTAGCTTGCCGGAACTGCGTGCTGCATTCGTTTATCAATTATCCCTACTAGCAGGAGAAGCAAAAACGATACTAACAGCAGCAGCGCTGAAATCGCAACTGCAGAACTTGTGTCCGCCTCCATGGCCGTATAGATGGCAAGCGGCAAAGTTTGCGTTTTCCCAGGTAAATTCCCTGCAAACATCATTGTTGCACCGAATTCCCCCATCGCTCTTGCCCAGCTTAGCGCGATGCCTGACAACAATCCAGGTAGAGCAAGCGGAACAGAGATACGCCAAAATGTTTTCCAGGCTGTAACGCCCAGCGTACGGGAAACCGCAATATAGTGGTCATCCACAGCTGCAAACGATTGCCTGGCCGACGCTATGTAAAAAGGGGCGGCCATAAAGATCTGCGCCATGACCACAGCAGGAAACTGAAATGCCACTTCCATGCCAAGCTTGGACCAAAGCGGACCGAGCACACCCATATGGCCAAATACCAACAAAAGTCCAACACCTGCTACAGACGGCGGCGCCACGATTGGCATTTGCAAGGCCACTTCCAAGAATCGTTTCCCCTTGAATGTGTGTTTGGCCAACCAGTACGCCACAACCGTTCCAAATCCAACGATAAATCCAGTCGCTGCGAACGTACTTTCTAAACTTATCACCAACGCTTTAACAACCAATTCGGAATTTAAGGAAGCGAGCAAGCGAATTGGGTTTTGCGATAGAAAAATAGCGAGTAAGGGCAGGAAGAGATAGATAATAGAGATCAGAATCAAGGTCGATCGAAGCGATCGAGTAAGCAGTTTGGAGCCAGTCATCGGGCAGAGCCCCTTTCAAAAAAAAATAATTACCCCTATAACTAGGGGTAATTATATCGATAAACCTTTAGAATATACAACTTTTTTATTTCTGTATTTCATCGTTTGAACAATCGTTGGCGCATCTGCAAAAGCAGATCATAAACGATCGGCACGACCACCAAAGTCAATAACGTGCTTGTGGTAAGTCCACCAATGACCACGATCGCTAACGTTTTGGAGATGATCCCGGCACCCGTGGATACGGCCAGCGGAATCAATGCAGCAATTGTAGCAGTTGCTGTCATCAGAATCGGCCGCAGACGCACTGAGCCAGCTTCCAGCAGTGCTTCGCGTGTGGAAAGGCCGTTATGTTTCTGCTTCTCCACGCGATCCATGAGGACGATCGCATTGG
>JAQBPP010000222.1 GCA_028287455.1 Bacilli bacterium
CTGAACCATCATATGATTGAAAGTCCAGTGAAGGGAGAATGAGAATGAACGGCGACATCCACAGTAAAAAATTACAATGCAGTGAGTGTAAACAAGAGTTTTCATTACTAGATGGAGTCATTGTGAATCAAAAAGAATATTCCCTGTGCTTATGCAAGCAATGTGTCCAACACAAAAAGCTTACTTTTATAGAAACCTCAGTCGCGCCCTACATATTGGTTATGTGACAGTGCACACAGGCGAGACAAACGGAGCGGCGGCGGCTGCCCCGTTTTCAGTTTGAGCCATTCTAGTTTGCAAAGTTAGGATAGATTCGTCAGTCAATCACAGGTAATATGGGGGATAGGTAATCGTTTCAACCTGGGAGGGTCGCAGCTGATGAGTTTTACTGTGGCGAAAGTACTGGCACAAGCTTTGGAACTGGAAAAACTGGCAGCAGCTGAGCGGATTAGTTTAGAAGATTTTCGGCTGCACAACGGCGATGGGCAGTGGGAAACGCGGACACTGCCAATCATTTGGGGCGGCAAGGATCAAGTCTGGTATTTCACAAAGGAGCTAGAAATACCAGAGTCCTGGACGCAGCAAAGCGTGCAGCTGTACTTTGATCTAGGGTCTCCGCGAGACAGGACCGCCTGTGAGGGGCTTCTTTATCTGAATGGAAAGCGTTTTTTTGGTTTGGACACCAGGCATAAATCGTGTGATGTTCCAGCTGAAATTCTTCAGGCCGGACACGTGAAAATTGATCTTGAGGTGTTCGCCGGACTTGGCAGCCATGATTATCGGTTCGAACGCGCAGAGCTTGTGCGGGTACATCCATCGGTGCTTGATCTGTCGCTTTGGTTAAAGACTTTGGCAGGGTCGGTGGCCACATTGTCCGATCAGGATCCTGCCAAATATCGGTTGCTCGATCTGCTCGGGACAGTCTATGCTCAAGTTGACATGTTCTCTCCTAAATCAGACCTCTTTATCACATCAGTTCAAGCCGCGTTGGATTTGCTGCACGAATTCCTTGCGCAGCTGCCACCTGATCCCTATGTGCCGCAGGTGACTGCCCTGGGCCACTCCCATATTGATTTAGCCTATTTGTGGCGTGTGGAACATACTCGCCGCAAGAGTATACATACATTTTCGACTGTCTTAACCTTGATGAACAAGCACCCGGAGTTTACGTACCTCCAGTCACAGCCGCAGCTTTATGAATATCTGGAAGCAGATGCACCTGAATTGTTTGCGGAAATCGGACAAAGAGTACAAGAAGGCCGTTGGGAAGCGGAAGGCGGCATGTGGGTAGAGTCGGACTGCAATATCCCGGCAGGTGAATCTCTGGTGCGCCAATTTCTCTACGGCATCAGTTACTTTAAAACCAAGTTTAATCGCGAATCACGGATTCTGTGGCTGCCGGATGTATTCGGCTATTCCAGCGCTTTGCCGCAAATCTTGCAATTATGTAATATTCCTTATTTTATGACGACCAAAATCAGCTGGAATGATCAAAACCGGCTGCCATACGATACATTCCGTTGGAAGGGACTCGATGGCTCAGAAGTTTTAACCCACTTTATCACCACACCGGAGCAAGCAGATCTCCGATATACCTACAACGGAATTCTGGATCCGCAGCACAGTGCAGGTCTGTGGCGAAACTACCAACAAAAAGACATCAATAGCGAGCTCCTGCTCGCATTCGGATATGGGGATGGCGGTGGCGGACCGACCAACGAAATGATTGAGGCAGGCAAACGAATCAATCAAATTCCGCGCATGCCTGACATTCAGTTTGGCACAGCACGTAATTATTTTGAGCAGTTGGAACGACGAGTTGCAAACAACCGAGCTTTGCCCGTTTGGGATGGAGAACTTTATCTCGAGTATCATCGCGGTACGTATACTTCCCAAGCGAAAAACAAGAAGTTCAATCGATCCAGTGAGTTGCTGTACAGAGAGGCAGAGCTCTGGAACGCTTTGAGCGAAGCGGGACCATGCCCGGATCAAGCAGCCCTGCACGAGGGGTGGAAGTTGATATTGAAGAATCAATTCCACGATATTATTCCCGGCACTGGTATCGCATCCGTGTTTCAGGACAGCGACAAGGATTATGAGCAGATCACCCGGACGGGCCATGCTGCGCTGGGTCACGCCTTGGAACGAATTACGGCAGATGTTCATCCACAGGAGTCCTCGCTTGCTGTGTTCAACTCACTGCCTTGGCCGCGTACTGATTGCATCGAGTGGGAAGGTCAGCAGTACGTCATCGATTGCATTCCTGCTTGTGGGTATAAACTGATTGCTGTGAACGAACTGCGCAACAGAAACAGCCGCACTCCATCCACAACTGCCTGGAAGATTACGACCGACGAAATGGAAAATGCCTATTTTAGAATTCAATTCGCAGCATGCGGTCAAATCCAGTCGATTTTGGACAAACGGGCCGATCGCGAAGTGCTATCCCCTGGCGAACATGGCAACGTGTTGGAAGTGTTTGAGGATCGTCCACTGAAGTATGACAATTGGAATATTGATGAAGATTTCAGCTTGAAATCTGCAGAAATTACAGAGCTGCTGGATGCTCAGGTGGTGCAAGATGACGGGAGGACTGGTGCGGTACAATTTAAATTACGCTGGCGAGACAGCGTAATTGTGCAAAAGGTGATCGTGTACCGGCATCGTGCAGTGATTGATTTCGACACCCAGGTGGATTGGCAGGAGCGTCAAACGTTGTTGAAAGTCGCTTTTCCCGTCGATGTGAGATCCTCTTTTG
>JAQBPP010000258.1 GCA_028287455.1 Bacilli bacterium
ATGAACACTCGCTGGGGCAGGGAAGGCGAAACTAAACAAATCAACGTCTACTCCAACTGCGAGGAGGCGGAATTGTTTGTGGGCGGCCGAAGCTATGGGAAAAAACAGCGCAATTCACAGGATTTCCCATCTGCAGGACTTCGTTGGCAGGTGCAGCTCCAGCAGGGTGACAATGAACTGCGGGTAGTGGCGACAAAAGAGGGCGTCGAAGTAACTGATCAAATGACAGCCCTCTACCAAACTGACAGCTGGGACAATCCTGCTGCTGTTCGCTTGCATGCAGTGAAGCAGCCCAATGGACAGATATTCCTGCAGGCACATGTGGTGGATGCCAAAGGCATTGATTGCCTCGATGCTGCTTTGTTCGTCCGGTTCGGTCTGGCTGGAGACGGCAAACTGATCGACAATTTGGGCACCGTCCACGGCTCTCGTCTGGTGCAGTCCTGCAATGGATCGGCAGGAATCTATTTGGATCCACGCGGCGGCCATTCGATCGCCAGCGCCTCCGCAGAAGGACTGCCGACTCAATTCATTGAAATTCAGTAAGCAGGGCGGAAGCTATGGAAACTTTTAACCACTTGGTTCAAAATCACTTGTCTAATATCAAATTGGATATCTCGGTGGCCGCTTATTCCAAAGTGAACGAACACTGGAGCAAGCACAATTTCATCGATGATTTTAATCGCTTTTATTTGATTGAGGCCGGTGAAGGCTGGGTAAAAATTGGTGAGCAGGAATACTACCCCAAACCAGGGCAGCTCTTCCTGCTGCCTGCTGGCGTCCAGGAATCCTACTCGGTGATCAGCGCCAATACCTTTTCCAAATATTGGTGCCATTTTAATGCCACGATTGGGGATATGCATTTATTTCAAATGCTGGAGGTTCCGCATTTTATTGATGTACCCGATGTACCCGGTTTAATCGAGTTGTTCAAAAAACTGATTCACTATTATCAAACGAAACAGATCACTTCACTTTTGCGCATGAAAAGTTTATTGACTGAATGTATCTGCTTCTACATTGAAAACGCTGGAGTCCAAAATATTCGGTTTGAGTCTTCTGCTGCGGAAAAAGTGAATGTCGTCCTGAAATATATCGAGCAGCACCTGTCCAAAGAAATAAAGATTGAGGAATTGGCCAAGCTTGTGCATCTGCACCCGAATTACTTTATCCGATTTTTCAAATCGGCCCTTGGCAGTTCACCAATTCTTTATATCAATAAGTTGAAAATAGAAAAGGCGAAACATTTGATCTTATCCTCGGACAAAAGCGTGGCGCAAATCGCAGACAGCATCGGCCTGCAGCCTCACTACTTTTCCCGCTTGTTTAAAGAAATGACCGGTTTTTCACCAAGTGATTTCAGACATGTTGTCAATCATCAAAACGAATAGTGGAGGGGTAAACATGGGGAATTCGATTGGAGCAGGCGATGTAGTTTTATTTCAAGGGGACAGTATCACTGATGCCGGGCGCAACAAGGAAAAAGGAGACGATCTGGGCAAAGGATACCCACTTATGGTGTCAGCCTTGTTTTCTGCCCGCTACCCGGAGAAACAGGTTTCTTTTGTGAACCGGGGGATCAGCGGCAATCGGGTGAAAGATTTGCAGGCCCGCTGGCAGCAAGATTGTCTGGAGCTAAAACCGACCTGGGTATCGATTTATATCGGTATCAACGATACCTGGCGCAAGTATGACCGGAATGACGCAACATCGGTGGAAGCGTTTACCGCAGGATACCGCGAGCTGCTTGTCGCAACCAAGCAAACCCTGGATGCGAACATTATCCTGGTCGAACCGTTTGTTTTGCCAGTGCCTGAAGACCGCAAGGCGTGGCGTGAGGACCTGGATCCGAAAATAAACGCAATCCGGGAACTGGCGCGCGAGTTTAGCACGCTGCTTGTGCCTTTGGATGGCCTGTTTGCGCAGGCTTCTACCCGCGCTGCATCTGCTTTCTGGGCGCCAGACGGTGTACATCCCTCTCCTGCAGGCCACGGACTGATTGCGCAAGCGTGGCTGCAAACGGTAGGTGCAGACCTGTAAGTTCAACTGCAAAACTGCAACTCCAATATAACGGGACTTATATCTTACTTACACTGGAGGCAAACAACATGGCAGTAACCAATAAGCAGTTATCAAATTGGATCGAACAAGCTCCGGGGGTATGGCGCGTGATCACTGGCAATCCTGATCCATTAACCCCACTGTCTGTGGTGTCAAGAGCACCCAAACTGGAAGCAATAGCGAACATGGGTAATGTGCCATTTCCGCTGCCCGAAAATTCGATCGAATTGGAGCAAGCGAGCCGAAAGCAAGTCGTGCGCTTCTCACTAACAGCAACCGAGAACATCTATGGAATGGGTTTGCAATTTATGCGGATGAACCAGCGCGGCAGAACCCGCTATCTGCGTGTCAATAGTGACCCCAAACAGGATACTGGAGAAAGCCATGCTCCTGTGCCTTTCTTTGTGTCTGATCGCGGGTATGGCGTATTGGTCAATACTTCACGCATCGTCACCATTCACAGCGGCTCGACTATGCGTCTTGCTGAAACGCGTGAAGAGCACGTGATCGATCGGAATGCAGGCAAGAATTGGCGGGCCACGCCTGTATCTGACAGTCTGGAACTTGTGCTGCCTGCTGAAGGAGCGGAAATCTATCTGTTTGCCGGCGAATCAATGCTTGATGTAGTTCGTCGCTATAATTTGTTTTGCGGCGGCGGCGCCCTTCCGCCGCGTTGGGGACTGGGATTCTGGCACCGAGTACCTAAGCTTTATAACGATGAAGAAGTGCTGCAGGAAGCCATGGAGTTTCGCAAACGGGATTTTCCGTGTGATGTAATCGGCCTGGAGCCTGGCTGGCACAGTAAAAGTTATCCGGTTACTTACGAATGGTCGGAAGAACGGTTTCCACAGCCGGCTGATTTTGTAAAACGGATGGAAAAAGAAGGTTTTCAGTTAAATCTGTGGGAACACCCTTATGTGTCGCCTGATGCGGAGATATATGAACCTTTGAAGCCGCTGTCCGGTTCCTACAGTGTGTGGGGAGGACTCGCACCCGACTATACGTT
>JAQBPP010000286.1 GCA_028287455.1 Bacilli bacterium
ATACGCCACCACCGTAATGATGATCAAACCTGCGAGAAACGGATCCACAGTTCTCTTCCTCTCCACAGCACTTGTACCCTATGCGTATGAAGAGGAATAAGAAAAATTGTTCACTCCTTACTCGCTCAGCCCTTGGCAAAGTCACTCGCAAGGAGTGAACATTTTTTCGGCGACTAATGGTAAAGAAAGTTAATACTTTCTGCGAGCGCCAGCCTTTGGCCTTTCAGGTGGCTTTTTCCCGGAATTTGCACTTGCTTTAGCCACACCCGACACCAACCGTCCGTTTTCAATGGATTGACGTTCAAATTGAATGGCGGTCTCCTTTTCGATGCGGGACAAGGCAGATAACTCTTTGGGCGTAATCAAAACAACTGATTTACACGTTCCGGTTTGTCCAATACGGCCGACACGCCCGGCACGGTGCAAATACTGATCAGCATCAAGCGGCACCCCATAATGGATCACGTGCGACAAAAAGGGAAAGTCCAGTCCACGCGCCGCGAGGTCGGTGCAAACAAGAACTTGGCTCTCCCCATCGCGGAAGCGTTTCATCGCCTGCGTGCGATTTAGTTTGCTCGACTCCCCATGAATGCCATCCACCGCAAACCCGCGATCATGAAGCTCTCCAGCTACAAACGACACTTGATTGGAGTGATTGACAAAAATCAGCGCTGATTTCACCCGATCATTGCGCAGCAGCATACGAATGGTATCAATGCGGTTCTGCTCCTTGATCAAGAGGGAAATGTGTACCAGTCCGGCAGTATTTCCGGCTATTTGTGCAACCTCAACAAAAATGGGATTTTTCATGACAGATTCGGCAAATGCTCTGGCCTCAGCCGACACAGTGGCTGACACGAACGTCAATTGGCAATCCCGCAGCGCTTTTTTGATTAACTGCCGCACATCGTCTGCTGAACCCGAGGACAGGACCTGGTCCACTTCATCTACTACGAGCAAGCGAACATGGTGCATCGACAATTTACGCAAATTGATGCACTCCAAAACGCGTCCCGGTGTACCTACCACAAGCTGCGGATGGGTCCGCAGCTGCTCCAACTGTCGTTTAATGTCAGCCCCGCCAACGAGCAGTACTGAGTTCAGTTCAACTGCTTGCAGTTGAAGCAACCGTTTTACTACTTCGTGCACTTGTACTGCAAGTTCACGCGAGGGTGTAAGAATGACTACCTGCACTTGTTTCATTTGTTCAGGATCCAGGCGCTGCAGAGCGGGCAGCAAATACGCAAGTGTTTTGCCGCTGCCTGTGGTCGACCTTCCAACAGCGTCCCCGCCTGTTAACAGCACCGGAATTAACTCCTGCTGAATCGGTGTAGGTTCAGTCAATTTCATTTGCAGCAGCGCTTCCGTTAAACCCTCGTTTAACCAGTCTGCCCAAGAGGCTGGCGCCTCTTTGGAACGGTCCATTAAGAATCCCTTCTTTCACTAGCACCTGCCAGTTGAATCAGTCAGGATTTAACACAGTCGACTGCAGTACGCGCAGCTTATGATTGCATTCTTCCCATTCCTGCTCCGGAATAGAATCAGCGACAATGCCAGCACCTGCCTGAAAATAACAGACGCCATTCTGATGCACAATGGTGCGAATGACAATCGCCGTGTTCATGTTGCCGAGAAAGTCGAAGAATCCCAGTACTCCCCCATAAGGTCCACGATGAATGGTTTCGAATTCATCGATAATCTGCATAGCACGTATTTTGGGGGCACCGCTTAGCGTACCCGCCGGAAAAGAAGACAGGAACACGTCAAACCGGGATACTTCATCCGCAACTTCTGCTTCCACCAGCGAGACAATATGGAACACATGAGAATATTCCTCAATCACCATCAATTGTGGGACATGAACGGTACCGGGTTTTGCGATCCGACCTAAATCATTGCGGCAAAGATCAACCAGCATTAAGTGTTCCGCCCGCTCTTTTTCATCGGCTAACAAGTCGGCAACCAAGCGGTCATTTTCCGCTTGCGTTTTGCCTTTTCCTTTGGTAGTACCGGCGATCGGCCGCATTTGCACTTTGCCCGCATCCAGCCGCACCTGTACCTCCGGGCTAGCTCCGAACAATTGGTAATCGCCATAATCAACGAAAAACATGTAGGGGGATGGATTCACTTTTTTCAACCGGTAATAAATTTGCAGCGGATCAATTTCTCCAATTACCCGGTCTCGTTTAGACAGAAGGACCTGGAAGATATCTCCTTCCGAGATATAGTGTTTGGCCTGCTCGACCCGCCTGATGAACTCTTCGCGCGGCACATCTTCTTCAACTCGCAGCAAAGCAGGATCATACCCGTCAAAGGAAGGAATCTCATAAGGATGAAGCAGCTGCTCAATCTCTGTCAGGTCAAATGGCTCTGCGCCCTCGAGCCGGTTTACATAGACATGGATGTGATTTTCATCAAAATGCAAAATGACTTGATGAATTTGCAAATGAACGTCGTCTATGTTGCGATCATCCTGCGTAGAGCACGGAATGTCCTCATAATAACGAACCGCGTCATAGCCAAAAAAGCCTAAGTAGCCAAATGAATACGGCGGATGCTCGTCTTCTGCATGCAGTGTAAACGATTCGCGTATCGTATCCAGCAGTACAGATACATTTTTAAACTTGGACCGCTTAATAGCGTACTGCTCCAGATAATCTGCCACTTGCGTGCAGATAGTGTCATTCCCGTACAGATTGAAATTATCATTTTTGCAAGTAACGCCAAGCAGTGGACGAAATCCGATATACGAAGTACAGTTCGGATTTTTCACATCGGACACACTATCCAGCAGAAAGGCGGATTGCATGCCGCAGCGTGCGGTCAACTCCCGATAGACGTCGAACGCCTCGCACATCCGCGGATAGATCCTGTGCTCAGTTCTTACGGTCAAAGGGGAACTCATGTCAACGCCACCGCCTTTTCGCTCAACAACAAGAAGTTTGCCAGCAGCTGTGAACCATATTCTGTCAAGATTGACTCCGGATGAAACTGCACGCCGGCAATAGCGTAATCACGGTGCTCAACGGCCATAATTTCTCCATCTTCCGTACGCGCCGTAACTTGCAGGGCGGCGGGTACAGAAGCTGACTCAATCGCTAACGAATGATAGCGCGTCGCGATAAAGGATTCTGGAATGCCGGCAAACAACTGTGACTCGTTGTGGTAAACGCGGTCTACCTTGCCGTGCATCAACCGCTGCGCCTTCACAATCACGCCGCCAAACACCTGGCCGATACACTGATGTCCCAGGCAAACGCCAAGCATCGGGACACGCCCGGCAAAGTGGCGAATCGCCGCCAGCGAAATGCCTGCTTCATTCGGGGTACAAGGTCCAGGAGAAACTACCAGGTGGCTTGGACCTAACTCCTCAAGCTGCTGAAGCGTCACCTGATCATTGCGCACCACGTGCACCTGCTGCCCCAGTACCTGAAAATATTGCACCAGGTTAAACGTAAACGAGTCATAGTTATCGATCATGACTAACATCTGTTCTCAACCTCCCAAAATACGGGAGTCAAGTCAGAAAAGCACAAAAAGACTACGGCGCAAATGCGTACACGCCCTAGCCACGATACCCTGTTTGTAGACAGTTATCATCTAGCATCGGCTCTACTGGGCTCAACTCCGCTCAACTCTGCTCATTTCACTCTGCTCGTATATGAAACTTTAACATAATTATAATCTAAAGTACCAGATTCCATTTGCGGTCGTCAAGAAAAAAAGAAAAATGAAGCCAATCACGACAGAACGGCTTACACCGGTTCCCATTGAAAAACCAGTTAAGCCGCTGCTGCCGGGATGCCGATTGGCTGCAGAAATTCTCTACGTGTTTAACTGCCCTGCCAGTTTGGCCAAGGCGCCAACATCAGAGAACACATTAACCGCCTCTGTTGGAACAAATACTGTGGTCGCCTGCCCATTTGCCATTTCTGCCAATGCTTCAAACGACTTGTAGGCCAAGAACTTCGAATCCAGTCCACCGTTTTGCACCGCTTCAATTCTGGCGCGTTCCGCTTCTGCAACCAAACGAATGGCTGCTGACCGACCTTGCGCTTCAAGTTCCTGTGATTGCTTCTTGCCTTCCGCGATGCGAATATTGGCTTCTTTTTGAGCTTCCGCATTTAAAATAGCGGATTGTTTTTCCCCTTCGGCGCGCAGTATTGCAGCGGCTTTTTCTCCTTCAGCTTGCAGAATGTTCGCGCGCTTCTCACGCTCCGCCCTCATTTGCTTCTCCATCGCCTGTTGAATCTCGCTCGGCGGATTAATATCGATGACTTCCACCCGTTCGATCCGAATGCCCCATTTCTCAGTCGCCTCATCAAGCGCAACTCTTAAATCGATGCTGATTTTTTCACGCGCAGACAGCGTCTCGTCCAATTCCATTTTGCCTACCACCTGCCGGATATTGGCCGCCGTAATGTTTTGCACTCCAGAAACGAAGTTTTGTATTCCGTATGTGGCCAATTTCGGATCCATAATCGTATAGAAAAAAATCGTGTCAATGCGAATCTGTACGTTATCCCTAGTAATTACCATTTGCGAGGGAACGTCAACCTGCATTGTACGCAAGTCAAGCACACGTGCAACGCGGTCAATAAACGGAATAATAATATTGATGCCAGCTTGCAGAGAGGTATGGTATTTGCCAAAACGCTCGACAATCGCCACACGCTGCTGCGGAATGATTTTAATCGACTTGCTGACAAAGAGAATCACAACCAAAATAACGATCACCAGAACGATTAACGACTGCATTTATTTTCCCCCTAATGGTTTAACTTACAGGTTTTACCAATAATATACTGCTCTCTACTTTCTCCACAGACACGAGTTCTCCTGCCTGCAGATCACTGTCCGCTCTGCAGCTCCACAGTTCAGCCCCAACTCGCACAGTGCCAATACTGCCCGCCCCGGCATCCATCTGCATACGTCCAGTTTGGCCCGGCAGCAAATCAGCCGGCAGCAAGATTCCCTTTTTCATGCGCATTCGTTTTACATAGGGGCGGCTAAGTAAATAGGCCGCGATCGAACTAATCAGAAAAAAGACCAGCTGCAGCAGAAGATTCGAGGTCAAGATGGACAACAGAAAAGTTAATGCAGCACTGGCAGCGATCCAAAGCAAATAATAAGTGCCAATTCCTAATTCGACTGCTAATAATACTGCGGCCACAATAAGCCATATCCAGAAACTCAACTTCTTCCCCCCTCAGCAATCCGCACTAATAACTAATACGCAAGAATAGTAAAAATGTTTCAGCAAAAAAAATACCATCCTCCTGGCGTACCGAGGATGGTAGATTTCGTTGCAACGTTTATTAAGAAGAGAATCTCCACTGAATGGACAGATCATCCAGATATGCGGCAAGTTCCGCCTCTGTGGTGTCTTGCAAAATCGCCTGACATTTAGGTACCCACACACGCTCAAGCGGTATGAACGACAGCATACGTCTTAACTGCCAGGGCTTAAGACCCATATCCTCCCCAGCATGGATGACCCCCATCACAATGGAGTCATTGAACAGTTCGATTTCTTCAGACCTTCTTTGTAAAAAGGAGTTAACACCCAGCACAGCAAAGCGCACCGCATCATCGGTAGAAACTCCAAATGAGGTCAGCCCCAACACAAATCCGCGTGTGGATTCCCCGACCAGAAATTCATTCCAGGTGGCTTCCGTTTTGGAAAGACCTTCCATTACAGCATAGATCGCCTTCGAGATTTTCTCTTCCGACTCCAAACTATCCGATGCATCCATCAATACCTGTACAATGGCATGCTGTACAGCGGATGACATCATAAACTCGCCGGACACTTGTTCCTCCGCTAAAATATCCAACACAAATTGAACTGGATTCATCATAAAAGCGCCTCCTTCACGATTTCCTGTTACTAAATAAAAATCCCCATAACTGTGAACCTACGTGTTCAGCTAGTTTACGGGGAATCGGAATCGGTCGAAGTCATCATGACTTATCACCCTCTCTTCTGGCGCTTACGAGGTTAGCTGACGGATTCGGATCAAGAGAGCGACCCTACCGACCGAAGTCGGATTCACCCCAAAAGTGGTTCCCCCGTTTCCCATTACGGAAACTCAGCGATGTTGGTTTGCGATTGACTATGCAATTGTTGTCTTACAGGATACATAAATTAATCATATTCGGAGTTGGAGCTTTCTGCAAGCCCAGATTCACACAGGAAACTAACGAAAACCCAAGATTTCCAGCGCATTTTCTTACCATTCCGCCACTGTGCCGTCTTCATGACGCCAAACCGGATTTCTCCAGTTATGGCCAGTTTGCGCCGCGCGTCTGACCACCTCTTCATCCACTTCAATACCCAGACCAGGTCTGACGGGAATGGCAACGAAGCCTTGTTCATACTGAAACACTGAACGGTCTTTCAAATAATCCAGCAAATCGCTGCCTTGGTTATAATGAATCCCAAGACTTTGCTCCTGGATAAAGACGTTCGGTGTGCAAGCGTCCATTTGAATACAAGCGGCAAGAGCGATAGGACCAAGTGGGCAATGCGGCGCCACTGCCACATCGTATGCCTCAGCCATCGCCGCAATTTTTCGGGTTTCCAATATACCGCCTGCATGGGACAAATCCGGTTGAATAATAGACACAACGCCATCTGCCAACAGCTGTTTAAAGCCCCAGCGGGTATACATCCGTTCGCCGGTTGCAATGGGAATCGTCGTAATGGAAGCGATCTCTCGCAGCACTTCATTGTGTTCAGGCAGCACAGGCTCTTCAATGAACATTGGATGGAACGGCTCGAACTCCTTGGCCAGAATCTTCGCCATCGCCTTGTGAACTCGCCCGTGAAAATCAACGCCGATGCCGACTGCTGGTCCAACCGCCTCACGCACTGCGGACAGACGTTCGATTGCAGCCTGCACCTTTGTGAAGGAATCAATGAAATGCATCTCTTCGGTGGCATTCATTTTGACTGCCGTAAAGCCCGCCTTGACCTGCTCCTGCGCAGCCAATCCTACATCGCTTGGCCGATCGCCGCCAATCCAGGAATAAACCCGGATG
>JAQBPP010000297.1 GCA_028287455.1 Bacilli bacterium
GATCTACTCTACATAAACTTAATTTTTCTGTCCAGATGAGTGTAGCCGATCCATTATCGTCCACATTAAATAATCCAAATGCTCCTTCACATAAACAAATAGCAGCATCATACTGTTTATTGGTTAAAAACTTAGTCGCATCACATTGAATAAACTCTACATCAACACCTGCCTGTTCAGCAGCTTTACTTGCTTCTTGTAGCATACCAGAGGAAATATCAATACCTGTTACCTGAAAGCCCCTGCGAGCCAGTTCCACGGAATGCCTACCTGTTCCACATCCGACATCCAAAACCGAATCTCCCGGAGTGAAACCAAGTTCGTTAATCAGAAAATCCACCTCTTGCACGGTAAATTGGACGGGACCGCCCTGCATATACGTCGAAGCATTGTGATTATAAAAAGTCTCCCATACGTTTCTTGAAGTCAATAGAACTCCTCCTCATAATTCTTCCTGTTTTGATCGTGCACTTTGGACAAACTGCTATCAAAATTCGTATCAAAATTCACACTCATGCACATTTCACATTCCCCCTTTGATAACCGATTGCACCTTCTCCTTGACCACAAAAAAGCCACGGATCAGCAGAGACCCGTGGCGTACGGAAAAATTTAAAAAGCCACAGGCACTGGTTGCCCATGGCTCAATTAGTAGGTATCAAGAAGAACGCACCTGCTAACTTGAATAAAGTGTGGGCAACTACGCCTCTTTTTCAATAGATACAAATACAGCGTATGACTTACTCAGTTAGTTCATTTTTTCTGCGATAGGCTTCTTTTATAGAAAACAAAAACCCCGCTCAAGGCAGGGGAATTACTAGTCAGTAAAGGCTATAAAAACTCTCTCAAATAAAGTTCAAACTGGTCGCGTTCCATGCTAAGATCCTGTTTCACAATTGGTTCCGCTTTGTAACCGCTGATTAAGTCTTCGTATGCAGGTTGTTGTTCGTTTTTGTAGATAAGGCCTGTCAGCAGTCCCTGGGTTTCGTCTACCTTGGTAATTGCCTGGATACGATTATTCGGATCATAACCTGCCACTGAGTCCAGATTCAAACATTTCTCTTTGAACCATTCATAGGTGTTGATTTTGTTGTAAGTGACACAGGGTGAAAATACGTTGACCAATGAGAACCCTTTGTGTTGAATTGCTTCTTTAATCAGTCGGGTCAATTGGTTTATATTGCTGGACATTCCTTGTGCGAGAAAGGTAATGCCTGCGCTTAACGCGACAGAAGCAGGTACCAACTGGTGCTCAATGTTAGGTTGGGACGACTTCTTCTCATTGATGAAACCATGAGCTGATGTTGGCGATGTCTGTCCTTTTGTCAATCCGTATATCGCATTGTCCATCACAATATAGGTGATGTCCATGTTCCGGCGTACAGCATGCATAAAGTGGTTCAATCCAATCCCGAACCCATCCCCATCACCGCCTGCAGCGATGACTGTTAAATCCCGATTCGCCAGCTTAATGCCTTGTGCGATTGGCAGAGACCGTCCATGTATCGCATGAAAACCATAAACGTTCAGATAGCCGGAAATACGGCCAGAGCACCCGATCCCAGATATGAGAGCTGTATGCTCCGGTTCAAGCCCCACATCAGCGAGTGCGCGTTGGAGGCATGCCTGAACTGCGAAATCACCACAGCCTGGGCACCAGTTGGGGGTTACTTGATTGCGGAAATCTTTGACTGTCGCCATGTTTTATAACAACTCCTTGCAACAAGAGTAGACTTCTTTTGACAGATAAGGTTCACCGTTATATTTCAACTGTGATTCAAAAGTGCCTTGAACCCCGAAGAATTTCATCAGATTGTTCAACTGGGCTGTCGCATTGTTTTCGATCACAACAACTTTGTTAGACAGGTTGATATAGTGTTGCAGCTGCAACGTCGGGAATGGCGCCAGTACTCGAATATGTGCATGGCCGATTTTGTGTCCTTCCAGTGCAAGACGAGCCATTGTCTCATCTATTGCTCCAATTGTTGATCCGAAACCGACAATCAGCAGATCTGGATATTCTGCACCTGAATAAGTTATCGCGTTAGAAAAATCAAACTGATTGAGTTTGGTCATGCGCTTATCCATCATTCGGATCCGGTTGTCACTGCCTTCAAACGGTCTTCCAAATTCATTATGCTCGACGCCATCTACATGGTGAACGCCTCCCTTTTGGCCTGGAAATACACGCGGCGATATGCTGTCTTCGGTATACTCATAGCGTTTGAAGGAATTCCCTGATTGAGTATGGACCAACTGTTCTTCAGCTGCCAGCTTGCCGCGGTTGATTTTAATTTTGTCAAAATCGAATGGCTCAACAGTTTGTTTAGCCAAGGAAAGCGCCAGGTCGGTTAGCACAATCACAGGACATTGGTAATGCTCAGCCAAGTTAAAGGCGTCGATCATGACGTAAAAACATTCCTCGGCAGTGGCTGGTGCCAGAACAATCCGCGGGATTTCACCATGCGTGCCAAACAAGGCTGCCAGCAAGTCAGACTGTTCATGCTTAGTGGGCAGTCCAGTCGAAGGTCCGCCGCGCTGCGTATCGATAATCACCGCCTGAGTTTCAGTCATTCCAGCTAATCCA
>JAQBPP010000301.1 GCA_028287455.1 Bacilli bacterium
ATTCTTAACAGAGGATCAACTCGCTGATTTAGAGCGCCACAGTGTGTTCACTAGTGAAGCCACTTCCATTCCAGCTTCACTTGGTTGCGCAGTAACCAATGGAGAAACCGGAGAGTCCGCGAACTCCGGTTTTGCATTTCTTCGCTTTAGTTGAAAAAGGGCAGTCCGCTGTGTAATGTTGAGTTTTAATGTTCAAGGATTGTTTCCTCCCTGCAGGTGATACTTAGTATTCGTCGTGTAGGCGCCACCACGTATAAGGCTGGGTTTGCGGCCACCCCTCAGGTGAATCCTCCCAGTCTTCCTGTCGGCCGAAGGGTGTCAGGTCGAGGAAATTGAAGTCGGCTCTGATCCTGTCGACTCCACGTGCCGTAGTGTAATAGGTGCGAAAGACTCTGTTGTCATCACGGAGGAAGACACTCAGGCCGAATCCGCTGCCCGCACCGCAGTCGACGTTGAAGTTGTTGCCATTCGAAGAGAACCAGGGCACAGTCCAGCCCATGCGCTCCTTGAAGGGCTCGATCTGTAACAGTGGTGCTGGAGAGACCAGAATTAAGGTGGTATCACGGGCATGTAGATGGGCAAGATGGCCAATGTTGTCTGTGAAGGACGAGCAGCCTGGGCAACGGTGGTCGGAGCCCGGAGCCATCATGAAGTGGTAGACGATGAGCTGGCGACGTCCGTCGAAAAGATCAAGCAGGCTCGCTGTGCCGTTCGGGCCTTCGAAGACGTACTCTTTGTCGATCCGGACCATCGGCAGTCTCCGACGCTCTGCGGCCAGAGCGTCCAACGCACGAGTGAGTTCCTTTTCTTTGACGAGCAGCTTTTGGCGAGCAATCTGCCACTCGTCTTCTGACGCGACTGGCGGAAGTGTTGCCTTGTTCGTTTCCATCTAGTTCCCCTCTCCCTTATCTCTAGACAATTTCCCGATGACACTGTCCGTACCAGAAAAAATGGAGCCACCGCTCTGCACCGTTTCCCGTGCGAGTCTGAGCAGCCTTTCTCGATCCGCATTAACTCTAGCGATCCATTCCTTTGGAGCTTCGGTTTCTGGGTCATGCTTGGCGCCCCATCCGGCGAGTTCATGTAGGACAGGTATCAGATCCAGGCCTTTTTCGCTAAGCGAATACACGTCTTTTCGTTTGTCTGTGTCATGGGGCCGTTTCACGAGAATGCCTTTTTGCTCCAATTGCACGAGACGGTTGGCGAGAATGTTTGACGCAATGCCTTCTTCCGAATTCAGACACTCGCCATACGTACGCTTGCCGGCATACACAATATCACGAACAATGAGCAATGACCAAGGGTCACCGAACGTTTCAAGAGCAAAGTTGATTGGACAGTGTGATTTATTGTCAGAACGTTTCATAGTACGATTATAACGATTTCACTTGCATGAAACAAGTGAAATGCACTATACGACCAAACTTGCAATAGTGCCAAGCGTGAGCGCAGCGTATTCCATGCGATTGGCTAAATGGTACTCTTCAAGGATGTCGGTATCTTTAAGGATGTTGCCAGTCAAAATGCATACTGCAGATTCATCTTGATCAATGACCTGACGAGCAACTAATTTTCTCAGTCCCGCAACAGTAGCTGCTGATGCAGGCTCGCAGCCAATGCCACTTTGATCGACTACAGCTTTTGCTTCCATGATCTCCTCATCGGATACCGAAATTGTCACTCCATTTGTTCGTTTCAAAGTCCTCTGCGCTTTTTTCCAACTGGGTGGATTTCCAATGTTTAATGCTGATGCTCGTGTATAAGGAGAGAGTTCCGGCTGCAGCTGGTCTCTGTTTTCAGCATGCATCTTGTGAAATGGACTCGCCCCTTCTGCCTGTACAATAGCGACTCGGGGCAGCTTATTAATCAAGCCAAGCTCAACTAAATCATCTAGCCCCTTGCCCAATGCAGAGGCATTGCTAAGTGCTCCGCCAGGGACAATGATCCATTCCGGCAGCTGCCAATTCAAGTATTGAGCTAGTTCGTAAATGATGCTTTTTTGCCCTTCAATTCGGTACGGATTTATCGAGTTGCACACATATAGGTTGAGTTGATTGCTATGTTTTTCTAAAAAGCGAATCCCATCATCATACGTACCTTCAAATGCAAATACTTTTGCCCCATACGCCAATGTCTGCAGTACTTTATTAGAAGAGATATCTTTATCCGGTACGAATACAAAAGAATTTGCTTCAGCCATCGCTGCATACATCGCAAGCGAAGAGGATGTATTTCCAGTTGATGCACAAGTAAACCTCTTATAACCCAAAGAGAGTCCATGAGATACAGCAACTGTCATACCGTTGTCCTTAAATGAACCGCTCGGGTTTTCACTTTGAGCTTTTAAGCGCACTTGTTTCATAGCGGTATATCTGTTTATGGAATTTGATTCGTACAGCCCGGTATTCCCTTCATATTTTGTTACAATGTGCTCGTCAGGTAGTTCAGGGAAGATCAATTCTTTATACCGCCAGACTCCACTTGCGGTCGGTGTCAGTCGTTCGGCGAGTCTGCTTTTGAAAACCTGTTTTAAGGAATCAGCGTCAAGATGGCTAAAATCATGCACAACTTCCAACAGTCCTCCACATGAACAACGAAACTCAGTTTGCTGTTCAGGAACCTCCATACCACACTCTATACATACAATCTTCATTCTTTAGGAAACCGCCAGTGGGGTTTCCTTCACCTCCCTCAGGAAAATTTTGGTTTGAACTCCAGTTGAGTTAGGTATAGAATAAAGCAAATTGATCTATAAGAATAATATATTTTTATTTGCAATTCATAAGTAGAGATAATGAATCGAGGAGGGTTTTATGAACCTTCATGCATTGCGGCTTTTTTGCAGGGTTGCTGAAACAGGGAGTGTTACCCGAGCGGCTGAAGAATTGCAGATGAGTCAGCCAGCAGTGACATCACAAATTAAAAAATTAGAGCAAGAAATTGCCGTTGTCTTACTGGCTCCAAAAGGAAGAGGAATTGTTTTAACTGATGCAGGTAATCAAGTAGCCATCAGTGCAAAGCGTCTTTTTTCGCTTGAGAGCGAGATTGAAAACTATCTGGACCACTATAAAAGCGGGTCAGCTGGAAACCTCAAGATTGTCGCTACCTACCTGCCGGCCAATTTTCTGCTGCCGAAATGGATCGCAGGTTATAAACAATTATATACTGATGTCGAGGTCAATCTCACCACGACGAACTCGTCAAAATCTACTGAGCAGTTACTCAATTATCAAGCTGATGTAGCCATTATTGGCGGACTCGCAGAGTTTCACCCTGCAATTGTACAAAAGCAGTTATTTGAAGACGACATGTGGTTTATTGTGCATAAAGACCATGAGCTGGCTTCCTGTCATGTGAATTTGGTCGACATTATTCACCAACCATTTGTTTTCAGGGAAGAGGGAAGTTCATCACGAGAAAAACTGCTTTCGGTATGCAAAATTAAAAATTTAAACCAGCCTAAAGTCGGACTGCAATTTAATGGTCCAAACGAAACAATTCGGGCGGTATTGGAAGGATACGGGGTAACATTTGTTTCCGCACTGGAAGTAAAAGACTATTTTCCACGTGGGGATTTAGCACGGGTGTTTGTTCAAGATGTTCAATTAAAAAACCCAATTTCAATGTGTACCAGGCGAGATGACATATTGTCACCGCAAGCCTTAAATTTTGTGGAAATGCTAATTAATGTGAAGAGTAAAGCGAACATCGGAGGAAACCAAAACGAAAATGATGACTTACATGGCAACGGTGCTGCCCGGACTGGAAACGGTGTTGGCTGACGAAATAAAAAGCAAAATTCCTGGAGTGAAGCTTTTAAATACAAAACGGGGGAAAAACTTTTTTGAATCAGCTTTGCCTGCCGAAAATCTTTTATGTCTGCGCACAACTGACAATTTATACAGGGTGATCTGTGTTTTTTCTGCGGGTCTGTACCGGTCTGACCTGCACGAGTTGGAACGACAGATCGCCACCTGTGATCTTTCCTTTGTCAATGAAAATGAAATTGGTCCAGATGGATTTGTCGTGAACGCTAGCCGAAAAGGGGCGCACACTTTCAGCCGATTCGAGGCGGCTGACGCTGCAGCATCCGGAATCAAAAGGCAATATCCTCACTGGAGACTAGGAAGCCCGGAGAACCACTCGCTCGAATTCCGATTGGACTTGGAAGACGAATCAGCCTTGTTTTCTGTTCGTCTCACAGATTCAGCCTTTCGGTTTCGCGGCAGAAGTCGGTTGTTCGCTCCGGCCGCTCTTCGGCCCACAATTGCCCATGCGCTCGTATGGCTCTCATCACCACACGCGGATGATCGGTTTATTGACCCCTGCTGCGGTTCTGGCACAATCGTAAGCGAACGCTTAGCTTACCCAATATTAGACATTCGGGGAGGGGATCTTTCTGAACCGGTGGCGCAAGTGGCTAGGAGCAATATGCCCAGTACATACGAGGATGTCATCAAACGGTGGGATGCACGAAATATACCGTTGGATAATGGATGGGCGAACAAAATTGTCTGCAACTTGCCGTTTGGCCGACAAATTGGCGATCGTGACCAGTTGAACAAACTGTACCCAGACCTACTACAAGAAATATCTCGGTTGCTGCAATCTGGCGGCGATGCCATCCTCTTAACAGAAGAAGGGGCGCTGCTGCATCAGGCGGCAGAACAAAGCGGGCTTAGTTGTTCCGAATCGATCCGCATCAGCCTAAAGGGGATTCAGCCTGCTGTGTACAAATTGAAGAAATAAAGCATTTTACGGCTTTTGTTTGTTTTTTATCAATCTGGCCCTTGTAATTGCGCGCTCCCCGAATTTATCCTTGATTAAATCGACTGCCTTCATCAGATTGTGGGGTTTTTCGGGGGCTTCTTCAAACAAAGCAACTTGTTGCTGGACGCGCTCGGGCGCAAGTCCGCTCACTGAAATGCCGAGCAGCCTCACTTTATCATGCGATTTCAATTCACACTTTTCCAACAAGACACGTGCACTCTGATACAGAATATCGTCCAACTGGGTCGGTTCAAATAGCGTTTGACTTCGTGTAATCGTTTGGAAAGATGGATACCGCAACTTCAAAGTAATCGTTTTCGCTTCAAGATGTCGTTGACGCAATTCGCGTGCCACGGTTTCTGACTGCGAGAGCAGTGTGGTGTGCAGGAATTCGATATCGCCTATATCTTCCGCAAAGGTCACTTCTTGTCCGATCGACTTTCTTACATGGAAAGGTTCAACCGGACGGGAATCGATCCCCTGTGCCAATGAATAAATATGATCAGCCAAACTGCCGACATAACGGCGGATCGTGTGGAGATCCATGCGTGCAGCGTCACCGATTGTTTTAATACCCAGTCGTTCCAGTTGTGGCGCCGCTTTTTTGCCGACTCCCCACAGTTTAGAGATAGGCATGGGATGAATACGTGTTTGCAAATCCTCAGGTTGGATAATCGTAAGTCCGTCCGGCTTCTCCATATCTGACGCCATTTTCGCAAGAAATTTGCAGTAGGATATTCCTACAGAGGCGGTAAGTCCCACTTCACTTTGAATTTCAAACTTAATTTTTTCGGCGATCTTAACAGCCGGTCCGAACAGTGTTTCACAGCCAGTAACGTCCAGGAAAGCTTCATCAAGCGACAGCCCCTCAACCAGCGGCGAGTATCGCCGGAAGACAGTAAAAACTTGGCGAGAAGCTTCCCGGTACTTGGCGCCGTTCACAGGCAGAAAGATGCCGCTTGGGCACCTGCGTTTCGCTTCCGAAATCGGCATCGCCGAATGAACACCAAAACGGCGTGCTTCGTAGGATGCGGTGGAAACAACGCCACGCGAATCCTGCGCACCCCCAATGATAACTGGTTTACCTAGCAGAGTAGGGTTATCCCGTTGTTCCACCGAAGCAAAAAAAGCATCCATATCGACATGCAGAATTCGTCGATTGTTCATCAGCAGCACCTCTTGGTTTAACTTCCGCCTTCTTGCGGTCCTGATTGTCCTAAAAATATGATAACATTGAGTGTACCCACTTGTTAGTCGGGATTTTCAAATCTACAGAATGAGGGATAATTATTAACAAAAAACTGGGTGTTGCAGGAGCATTAATCATTAAGGAAGATAAGTTCCTTATGGTACAACAAAGCAAACATGGTCGGGTTTTTTGGAACTTCCCTGGAGGACACATTGAGCAAAATGAAACCCCTGAACAAGCCTGCATTCGCGAAGTGAGAGAAGAAACAGGCTATGATGTCAGTATTAACAGATTAATTTACAAAGATGATCAAAAATTCACTTTTTTTGTGGAGATCATTGGGGGAGAATTTAAATTAGAAGATGGGTTGTTAGGAGTCGATTGGGTTGGATTGGAAGAAGATGATAGATGGGATCATAAGACCCAGATAATAAGGGATTTATATTTGAATCGTTCAAGGGCTTAATAGACCCTGATCGCAAGCAATAGAGAAGTTTATCTCGACTGATAAAGTTGGTGATAGAGCATGCTCACTCGATTAGTAAAGCTATTACCGAGATCTCTGGCGGTGCAACTTTGGCGTAAAATGCCTATGTCAAAAAGGTTTAAAAATACAGTTTTTTGGTTCTCGAATCATCGTTTTCTGGTTGCGGTAATGGGAGTTATTTTGGATGTAGATGGAAAAGTGCTTCTGCTTCATCACACTTATCGAGATCATAAACCATGGGGAATGCCTAGTGGAATGATGGAATTGGAACAACCAGCAGAAGGGTTAATCCGGGAAGTGTTTGAAGAGACAGGCTTTCAGATCTCAGTGGAGCGTATTTTACACGTTAGTTTAAATGAGCGAAGAATTGTGGATATTTTTTTGCTTGGGCGCATTACAGGTGGAGAATTTCGACCAAGTCCCGAAGTAAGCGATTATGGGTTTTTTAACATACATGAATTGCCGGTTGGTTTGACTGATCATCAGAGGTTGTTAATAAATAAGTTATTAGTTGAAAATTCACTTTTAAGAACCTGAAAATTATTGACTTCCAAAACAAAATTTGTTGGAGTGATTTCACTAATGATTCGGGAAGCGGTTGCAAATGATTCGAACAAAGCTGGGGCGTTCGTAATAGCTTGGGAATGTGCTCAACGGGAGGTCTTTGAAGAGTCGCACATGCGAATAAATCCTATTACGCCTTCCATGACTTTTCACTGCCCTAATACTAGGTTCGATATTGAAATTTCTCTAGAGCCGATTATGGAATACCAAAATTCATTGGGTGAACCACGTCCCTTGATTATGGGACATCAGAATACAGTACAGAGCATAACACCAATATTTCTGGCATCATCAGACGACGAACCAATGCCCAGCATGGAGATAAAAGCATTAATGCTCTTAACTCGTAACGATGTCGTTCGTCTTTGCTCAGAAACAATCACGTTGGATGAATTCCAATCGTCAGGTGGGCAAGTGCTTCTTGGTCAACAAATTGATGCAAAATTACCTTTGAAGCCGTTTGGACATCTAATTATGCTATCAATCATTTTAGAACAGTACCCAGATGTGATTCCAACTTCGATGTTTCCGTAAGTAGGTTTCTCTTCTAGAACTTATGGGGACATATACTCAATAAGCCTTATTCAGTAAACGGCAGGTTAGCGACATGACCAGATCATAAAACGATAAAATTTCCATCAACTTCTGAATGTGGGGGATTTAATTTAAGATGCAGGAAAAACCGGGGTCAGGGTGTATAAACCCTTTTTGTCGTTACTCGGGAAACTAAAAGCCACTATGAGATCGAGGGGATACAAATGAAAGGATTAGAATTATCAGAGCGATTTTTTCGCGAAGAGGTTGCGAAACTGATTGATAAGTATTTTCCTGAGATAACAGGAAAGTACGCTGGCGGTTTAAATAGTTATGGTTCTGATGTATTAGGATATGATGACGAACTTTCACGCGACCACGAGTGGGGACCACGTTGTATCATCTGGCTTTCTGATACCGATTATGATCGATTTGCACACCAACTTGATCAGGTGCTGAATCAACATTTACCTAAACAGTTTATGGGCGTGTCAACAAGGTATAAGGTTGATAACGATCTTGGATGTCTTGTGATGGCGAATGCCGATGAAAACGGCTTTCACCACGTAGCAATTACAACCGTATCACGTCAATTAAGGATTCAATACGGTCTTGAGTCCGAAATTCCGTCGTATGTTGAGTGGCTGTGTATTCCGGAACAAAAGTTGCTTGAGTTAACACGCGGGAAGGTCTTCACGGATCCTATCGGGGACATTACCAGAGTCAGAAGATTGTTTTCATACTTTCCAGACGATATTTGGCGATTTAAGCTAATGTATGCTTGGGAGAGCCTCAAAAATTTGGACATCATTCCTCTTTGCACTTCTCGGGGTGACATCTTGTCAGCTAAGCTCGCCATCCAACAAGTAGCTAGTCAACTTATTCGGTTGACATTCTTACACAATCGCTGCGATACCCCTGGCACTCTCAAATGGTTATCACGAGAATTTTATCTGTTACCGAGATTGGCAACTGGAATCGGTCCCCTGCTTGAGGAGTGTCTAGTTTCCACGGAACTTAATAGATCTGCCGCACTCCTTCAGGACATCATAGGAATCTTCATGGATGAACATAATCGGTTACATATAACAGACCATGTTAATCTCGATTTTTCGCAGTATGCACGTGGTTTTAAGATCCTATCGTGTACAAATGTGATCAATGCTCTCAATCAGACACTTCCCCCTGAACTAAAGACAATCGAGGTGCACGGCGCAATTGACCAGTGGATTACGAATGATGACATCTTACTGTTTTCAGAGCAGTTTACTAAGTTTGATTATATATACAAGACTACAAGTGGATTTCACCGAGATGGAATTGGGGACAGAATGATCTGATGTCCTATGTGGAACATCCCACAAAAGGGAGAATTAGATGGAGATCATAAAAGCAGAAATTACACATTTGGATTCTTTGAATGAAATATATTCTACTGTAGTACATCACCTACGAAGTAACAAAGTTTTTCAATGGGACAGCCAGTATCCAAATCGAAATATAATTAAATCAGATTTGGAAAACGGAAGCCTTTACGGAATTGTTGATAATTCTTATTTCGTTGGAGCAATGGTTCTAAATGATGAGCAGGAGACGGAGTACGAAAAAATCCAATGGGAAAACAATGTAGGAAAAATCATGGTCATACATCGATTGGTTGTGCATCCAACTTATCAAGGGATGGGAGTCGGGAAAAAGCTGCTATGTTATGCGGAGACATTGGCATATGACAACTCTTATAAAAGTATTCGTTTAGATGCCTATAGCGGGAATCCAGCAGCGCTAAGGCTTTATGATCGACATGGATATCAACTTAGAGGAGAAGTATTTTTCCCGCGCCGCGAGCTGCCATTTTTTTGTTATGAGAAAACAGTCTTACAAAAACCATAGGATCGAATTATTAGAATAATGGACAAGATTCTACTGATAAAGCAGAGAATCTTAACATGGACTTTTTAATTATTTTAGTAGATGTAGAATTTACCGAAGGGGAGGAGAACTGTCGCCGAGTTCTTCTAAATGAATTTGCATCCTCTTCCTTAAACTGGGTTTTGTGACTACTGTGGTCTGCCAACAGTTACAGCATTTAGCAATTCCATATATAATGTATGTCCCACCGCACCAAATTTTTAGAACTCGCTGGAAATTGCCTTTTGTTCCGCAGCTGTCCAAAGATTGCGGATTGATAGACGCTAAACAACACGGATCTCTCGCAGTTCGTCGTCAACGGACTAAAGATTAACGGGTTAACGCGCGAATTTTCGATTACCATGTTAATAGTGTACTTTGTTGTTATGAACATACTTGCATGGGGGTTGTTCGTCAAACGGCGTTTTGCGTACACTTGATAAACTTCAATCCAAAGACCCAGGCGAGAGGGACAGAGCTTGAAGTGCTGCGTCTCCCGGCTCGACTGTGCAGCTAACCACCCGTTGAGCCTTCCGGTGGACAATATGTAACGAATTAATTTTTCTATTGTGAAAACACATTGCAAATCAGGGGAATCGTCGGACAATGACATGGTGAAGTTTATCTCACAAAGGGAGGTGACCGAGGCTCAACCATGAGCCTCGTGATGACATGAAAGTGGCAAACGGAATAGAAATGCTGGAATTGACAATGAATATGATGGGACAACAGAGCGTGATTCATCCGACACTGATTTGGGATGAAAATGAAGCCGTTTTGGTAGACACCGGAATTCCTGGTCAACTCGCGGAGTTTCGCGAAGCAATGGACAATGCTGGTGTACCTTTAAACAAACTGAGCAAGGTCATTCTTACACATCAAGATATCGACCACATTGGTAGCCTGCCGGAAATACTGAAGGCGTCAGACCAAAAAATTGAAGTCCTGGCACACCAAGGAGACAAACCTTATATCGAAGGCGACAAGCCACCGATGAAAATGACTGCGGAACGGGTAGCAAAGATGCTTGAATCTCTGCCAGAAGAACAGCGTCAGAAAATACAATCTTTGTTTGGAACCCCAATAACTGCAAAGGTCGATAAAACGATTGTAGACGGAGAAGTGTTGCCATACTGCGGAGGAATCACTGTCATCTTCACGCCAGGACACACTCCGGGTCACATAAGTTTATACCACCATCAAAGTAAGACGCTGATTACAGGAGATGCTCTCGTTGCAGTAAACGGTAAGCTTCTTGGTCCCAGTCCGCAAGCGACACCAGATATGGAGACAGCTCTACAGTCGATTAAGAAGTTCACGAAATACGATATTGAAACAGTGATTTGTTATCACGGTGGGGTATACAAGGAGAATGCGAATCAACGATTAGCGGAGTTAGTTGAACTCAGGTAATCAATAACTGAACAACGAAGAGGGCTGTCCAAAGTGACTAGGTCACTGCTGAGACAGCCTATTCGTGTGAACATTAGGCTTGCTAAAGGTTAGCTTATTTTGGGGAACAGTTTTCTCTATGTGAAAAGTTAGTAGCATGTTTATTGAGCTTATGGGGGCATAAATTCAACAACGCCTCCGTGATGAGCATCCTTACTTCACTTAGGGGCAGTTTAGCGGAGAGCAACACTTCCGCCTGATGATCCCATTGTGTACAAGTCACATCTTTCCACGGAGTGACTGATGGCGGGCCACTTTTGTACGATTTCCACATATTTTCATTGAACACCACTTACGTCTACCACTTTTATCTAAGAACAGTAGTACACAGTCTGGATTAGTACAGTGATGAAGATTAAACAAAGCGTTAGACGCAAACAACTGGAGTGCATTGTAGGCTACAAGGGATGCCAGAGCATCTGTTGGTATACCTATTGGAACAGGAATCAGGTTCCCGCGCACAATTTTATATGAAAAAGGTGCTCGCTGAATTATCTCCTCTAGATGAAGTTGCCAATTGCTTTCAAGTGATTGTTTACCCGCTATCTGTTCAAACCCATTTCTTAAGAAGGTACGTAGTTCCCTGACACAGTGTAGTGTGTCTGAACACCACTTATCGTCAATCTGAATACCAATAAGGTTTCCTGTTTCTTGCATGGTAGTAAGCCAATGCTTCAAATCTGATTCGGTTACAAGTAAATCATGACGGACACCACGCCGAACCACTTCGGTATTTACGAGGTCGATGGACGGATGTCCAGAAATCAGGGGAAACTGTTCGGACATTTTTCTCCCTCCTGCACTAACCTAATTATACGGCATTGACAGGTTAAGTCAATGATGTGTATATTATAACCGTAAAATAAACTAAAAATAGGTTATTTTTAGACGGAGGGAACGAAATGAAGCCTGTTATTAAACCGCCTTTCACGTACGCAACCGCACTAGATAAGGTTAAGGCTGCTGAAGATGCATGGAATACTTGTGATCCAGAAATAGTTGCCAAGTCATACAGCATCGATTCACAGTGGCGAAACCGTACGGATTTTTTCACAGGGAGAGAAGCTATTAAGGAATTCTTGAAGCGTAAGTGGGCAAAGGAACTTGATTATCGACTGATGAAGGAGCTTTGGTGCTATACAGATTATCGAATTTCAGTGCGTTTTGAATACGAATGGCGGGATGCGGACACTGAACAGTGGATGAGAACGCACGGGAATGAACACTGGGAATTCGATGAGGAGGGACTTATGAGGCGGCGTGATATGAGTGCAAATGATTACCTCATTCAGGAATTAGAACGTCGCTATAAATAACTTCCTGTTGAACTCGATCGAGAACGGACCGACTGCTTGTATGGAGAGAATTTCGGATAAGACTGATGTTGGTGGTCGGATGACCCGAGGCGATGGATTCGGCCAATTTGAACAGGTCGCTCTTGTATGTGGTTTGCGAACTGGTCAGAACCCGTTCCATAAGGTAACGTTCTAAAGGTTGCGGAAAATCACTGGGAATTTGTGTTCATTGCAGTCGCCGCAAAGTTTCCTCAACGGATCAAGGATCGCAGAGGGTCTCGAGAAAGAGGATTTTTGCAGGTTTGTTCGCCACCGCAGTTTCACGTAATCGCTAAAGCTTGACGCAAATCCCCGTAATAGTTCGGAACTCGTTGACCTTTCGTTGCATCTGCATAGGTACTCGCCGTCGCCGAAAATTTGATGTGGCGAGTCTTTTTCCTTCGCGATTGAAATGGGGACATATGGTCACCTTCATCGAATCATTGCGTGGAGGTGCTCTCGAATCGTAGATTTTTAATGTCTCCAAAACTAACGAACTGAGATCTCTGCTCGTCCCATAGACGGTATCGAAGTGAACGCAAACTGGACAGCAACCCAATGGAGGGGACATTCTGCAGGAACGGGATGCTTTCACAAGCTCGTTGCAGATTATAGTTCGGAATTCGGGAACTTAAGTGATGAACGTGATGAAACCCTATATTTCCCGTCATCCATTGCAAGATCTTCGGCAGTTTGTAAAATGAGCTGCCTTTTATCGCTGCACTTACATAGTCCCATATGTCTTCTTTCTGAAAATAGGTGTCTTCAAATTGATGTTGTACGTAAAACAACCAAATTCCGAGCATGCCAGATAAATAAAGGACTGATGCTTCCAAGAGGAGGACCCCCTTCCAATCCAAGGCCCAACAAAGCAGTCCTACGATTCCGGCCCGCACCAGACTGGTTACATGGGTGTTCAAACACTCTTTTCGTCCCGCGCCTTTCCGGTTTGATCTGTATTCAATAAGAAAAAGATGAATGGGTCCCATTCCGAACATTACAAGTGGATTTCGATAAACTTGGTAAATTGTTTTATGTAACGGAGATAATGCTAAGTACTCGTTTACCGTCAGCGTCCAAATATCCCCTGTACCTCGGCGGTTCAGATTACTGCTTGTAGCATGATGAACGGCGTGCTCGTATTTCCACTGGTGATAAGGAAATGACACTAAAATTCCCGTAACTATCCCGATAAGCTCATTCGCCTTCCGGTTCTTGAAGAAGGAGTGATGTGCACAATCATGAAATATGATGAAGATCCGAATGAAAAACCCTGCTGTTGGGATCGCAAGGGCTAGTGTAATCCAAATTGAGACTGACAAACTCAAATAAGCTAGGTACCACAGTAACAAAAAGGGCACTATGCTATTCGCAAGTTGCCATAAGCTTCGCTTGATATCCGACCTTTCAAATGGAGCAATGTCTTTTTTCCAGTCCGGTTGTTCTTCTCCGTAATTCATCACGATTCCTTCCCTCCTAGATCCAATGAGGTGCTAGCGCCCGACGTCTTGAAGCGGGGCAGACTTTGGGTCAAAACCCCACAAACACTCCGTAGTTTGCAAAATCATGAACAGAATTATACCCAGAATCAACGGGAAGAGCGGGAGTAGTGTCGCGGGCGAATGGCCCACTAGGTGTGGGATTAGTAGTTACCTGTCAAACTGAGTGCATGAACATATGGCGTGAGTTGATAATCTATGATCAAGTCCTCGGCGGTGAATATACCAATGGTTCTTTTGGATACATTAGACATAAACGCAAGTTCCGTGCCATACAGCATGGGAACTGAGGGATGGTTCGCCTCGAAAGTGGACAGGTGCAAGAAGGTGGCTTTTACTGGCTCTAGCCCAACTTCATTACACGATATTCGCAAAACAGGTGGCGTACGAAGATGTCGACAACGTTGAACTGCAGCAAGTTGGCCTTGGATCTTCGGCTTTTAAACAAGGCCTGTACTCACCAACAGAGCATGGCCTGCGTCACTTCCACAACCTCGTACGCTCCGCGTTGAAGTAATCCACTTCACCAATCTAAGGGGGATTTTAAATGAAGGTTGAACGACGCAGTATCGACTACATTCCGGATGCGGAGCGGCACGGGAAAGCACGTGATCTGTTCAACATCTGGTTTAGTGGGAACATGCAGCTTACACCTGTCATGACAGGTGCGGTTGCCATCTCGCTCGGGCTCAACATATTCTGGGCTCTGGTTGCCGTCATCATCGGCAACGTCATGGGCGGCCTCTTCATGGCGACACACTCTGCGCAGGGACCGAAACTTGGTATACCACAGATGATTCAAAGCCGGGCGCAATTTGGCGTCGTCGGTGCAATTATACCGCTCATACTGGTCATGGTCATGTACATCGGATCCGTCTACTACAGTGGTCTACTCGGTGCGCAAGCGATTCACAGTGCCATGCATGGGATTCCTGTCTGGTTGGCAATGGTTGTCCTCAACGGCGTGACACTTATTGTCACAACGTACGGATATGACCTCATTCATGCGGTTGAAAAATACTTCGCAATTGTCTTTGCCATTTTCTTTGTCCTCATTACTATCGAAGCATTTCGCTTGCCTATGCCAGCCCACAGCTGGTCTGCGGCCGGGTTCAAATTCGGTCCATTCCTGATGGCTTTGAGCATCTGTACCACTTGGCTCTTGACGTATGCACCGTATGTAGCAGACTACTCTCGCTACTTGCCTCGAAATACTTCGCCCAAGGCGACATTTGGTTGGACGTACGCCGGAGGCGTGCTCGGATCGGCTTGGCCGATGGTACTCGGCGTGGTGCTGATTGCAGCGTCTTCCAAATTCGGTGATGATCCGACGGGATTCCTCGCACAGATAGTTGGTTCCACGTTGGCACCGATTCTGTACCTAGTCATCGTCCTCGGTATCCTCGGTGTAAACGTTCTCAATCTCTACTGTGCATTCATGGCTACGGTTACTACCATTGAACCGTTCACGAAGATAACGGTCACCCCAACGCAACGGTTCGTAATATTGGCGATAATCGATGCGGTTGCGACTTGGATTGGCATTGTCGGACAAGGCAGTTTGATTACCATCATGAACGACTTTTTATTGATGCTTCAGTACATTATGGTGCCGTGGAGTGCGATTAACCTCGTTGATTTCTATTTGCTGCGCCGTGGAAACTACAGCATCAAGGACATCTTTGACGTCAATGGCAAGTACGGCCGATTTAATTGGATTGGCATCGGAGCGTATCTCTTGACAATTGTCGCCCAAATCCCCTTCATGAACGTGTCAGGCATTTACGAAGGGTCCATTTCCAAAGCTTTAGACCACGCAGATATCGCTTGGATCGTCGCCTTGATTCTGCCTACAGTCATCTATTACTTTGCAATGAAAGCCAAACTGTCCGCGACAGGAGAACTACAGGAGATCCGTTCTGCACCACAATCCGTACTATAGTTTGCGCAAGGCAGGTACGTAAAGTTGAACAAATATCCGATTGCGGTGATTCCAGGGGATGGCGCCCGGAAGCGAGGTTTTTCCTGCAACTATTCAACCGTTAGATGCGTTGCAGACATACTCGGCGGAATTCGGTTTGAATGGACCCACTTTCCGGATGCGAGTATTATTCAGCATGGAATGATGATGCCGGACGAAGTTAATCTATATAATAATTAATAACAGAGAGTTTTAACGAGACAATAGTTCCAACAAATAACCGATCGCGATTAACACGAGCGATCGTTATTTTATTCTACGGCAATAGGTACATGTCTTGTCGCCCGACAATTGTATCAAAGCATTTCTGGAAATCGATTTATGTCAGCGGTGTAATGTAGAAACTGTCATTTTATGCGTTCTTATGCAAGCGAACTCTCCTA
>JAQBPP010000310.1 GCA_028287455.1 Bacilli bacterium
CGGATATGGAACTCCTGTACTGGCCAGCGCGTATGGCTTTATCGAGGAGAAGGGCTGGAACAAATTCGGTGGATGGCGGATCGGTTTGCGCGGCATAGACAACGTTTACTATTACTACGCACACCTGGCTTCCTTTTCCAAAGGGATGTCAGTCGGCATGGTGGTGAAGCCTGGTCAGGTGCTAGGGTTTGTCGGTTCCTCTGGTTATGGCAAACCGGGCACCTCAGGCAAATTCCCGCCGCATCTTCATTACGGCATGTATCGCGGAGGCGGCATGAAGGAATGGGCATTCGATCCCTATCCTTATTTGAGACAGTGGGAACGGCAAAGGAAGAGTTAGTAAGAAAACACCAAGAGGCCGACATACCGGCCTCTTTTTCTTAATTTATAAGAAAGTTAGCTTCTTTACCTTCAGCGTAGTGGAAAAACCATTCGTTCCTTTCGACGCGCTTTTGCCTGCAACCAAGCAGAAAAAATAGGCATTCCTTTCGACGCGACTTTTGCCTGCAACCGGAGCTAGAAAGGAATGCCTATTTTTTCCTAGAAAGGAATGCCTATTTTTTCCTAACTGATTTGTGTCTGCCGTTTTAGTTTGCGTTTGGCCAGGCGCCTCTTTTGATAGAGAACGATCATAAAATAAACGACAAAATAGGAGAGAATGCCTAACAGTGCTCCGAAGATGGATAATAGCAGAAAGATCCTTTGGTAGTGGGCTAACCAATCCCGCCAATGGGTTGCATGATGATGGGCAGGAGGGAACGTAACTCGTTCCAATTTCCACGCAACTGGAATCAGGGCCACAGGCAAAAAAGTCACTTTGCAGATTAAGTTTCCGATGATCGCAGCAGGCAGCGCTGGTCTGGCAGATTTAATCACTACGAACGGCAGCAGTAATAAATAGCCAATATACAGCGTATAAGGAGTAATCATTTCCATCCCAAAACCAATGGCAAAACCAGCAGCCGCTTGTTTGGCTCCATATGGGGACCGCAACAGTTTCAGGAATTGAAACTTCAAAAAACGTTTTGGCCGAATGTCCCGCAGTTTCATGTGTCTTAAATTTTTAAAATTGATCATTAATCCACCCCAACCTATTATATGGACAAGTCTTGCCAAAGTTGCAACTTGTTTTCTATATTCTCCTGATCTCCCATATGATTTAGTATACCTCATGAAACCACGGGGAGGGGAATCTGTGAATGAACATTGTAGTAATGGTAAAACAAACTTTTGATACTGAACAGAAGATTATCCTTAAGGACGGACAAATTTCAGCGGAAGGCGTGCAGTTCATTCTGAATCCTTATGATGAATACGCAGTGGAAGAGGCAATCCTGTGGCGCGATAAACTGGGTGGTCAGGTGACGGTTATCAGTCTTGGCGCTGATCAAGTGGAAGAAACACTGCGCAAAGCGCTTGCAATGGGCGCTGATGAAGCGATCCTGCTAAACGACCCAGTATTTTTTGGGGATGAATATACTGTGTCTCGGGCCCTTGCCGCCGCTTGTGAAAAAGTGGGCTTTGACGTCATCCTGGCGGGCAATCAGACAATTGACTTCGCCTCCGGACAAGTGGCGATCCGCGTGGCCGAACTGCTCGATATTCCTCATATTGCTTCCGTTACGAAGTTCGTGATTGACGGCCAAAAGATTGTCTGCGAGCGTGATGCGGAAGGTGATGTAGAATCAGTCGAGACGAGGTGGCCTGCTTTATGCACCGCGCAGCAAGGTCTGAATGAACCGCGTTATCCGTCTTTGATAGGCATTCGCAAAGCGGGCAAAAAGACCATTACCCATTGGATGGCAGTCGATTTGTTTCCAGACGGGCTAGCGCTGTCAGATTTGTCAGCGCGAGTGGAAATTGTGGAAACGTTTTTACCGCCTGACAAACCTGCGGGCAAACGACTCACGGGCGAATTAAGCGATCAGGTAAAGCAGTTAGTACGTCTTTTGCAAGACACCGATAAAGTAGTCTAACCCCGCTGGGAGAAAGGGGCAGTCAGATGAGCCGAAATGTATTGGTGATCGCTGATCTTCGCAAGGGCAGCCTGCGAAATGTGACGTTTGAGGCAATAACAGCTGCTGTGGAGATCGCCTCAGGGGGAAGTGTGGACGCCCTTTTGATCGGGGAAGGCATTCGACTGCAGGCGGCCCGGGTTACCCCATTTGGCGCAACCGGGGTTTGGCTGGCAGACGATCCGCAGCTGGCTTATTATCAGCCAGACACTTATATGTCGATTGTGGAAACGGTGGCCCGACAGTGCCAGCCAGATGCTGTGTTATTTGCGCATTCTGCGGTTGGTCGCGACTTGGCGCCAAGGCTTGCGGCCAAATTGAATGCTGGGCAGGTGTCCGATGTTACCGGGGTGTTGCGCAGCGGAGAGGACATTCTTTTTACGAGGCCTATTTATGCTGGCAAAGCATTTACCACAAACCGCTTTGTACAAGGCCCACTGATTGCCACGATCCGGCCCAACAATTTGCCGGCGATCCGGCGCGAGCCAACTGCTGAAGCGAAGATTGTCGAGATCCCTGTCCAACTGCAGCCAGACAACCTGCGATCCTATGTACATGAAGTGGTACAGAAGTCGACGCAGGGAGTGGACCTTGCCGAGGCCAAAATCATTGTATCCGGCGGACGGGGTGTGAAATCCAAAGAAGGGTTCGCGCCGCTGCGGGAATTAGCTGAGGTGTTAGGCGCTGCCGTCGGGGCATCCCGAGGCGCGTGTGATGCCGATTATTGTGATTACTCCATGCAGATTGGGCAAACAGGGAAAGTAGTGACGCCTGATTTGTATATTGCCTGCGGAATTTCCGGTGCGATCCAACATTTGGCCGGCATGTCAGCTTCGAAGGTGATAGTAGCGATCAACAAAGATCCGGATGCGCCGATCTTTAAAGTCGCTGCTTACGGAATTGTAGGCGATTTATTCGAAGTTGTTCCTATGTTAACAGAAGAATTTAAACGGCTGCAGAACAATAGCTGAACAGAATGAATGAGCCTAAATTGAGGTATAGGCTCATTTTATACCCACGATTTAGAGTCAATTTTACTTAACCGTATTTCCGCCTGCGCCGCCGCCAGCACCTCCGCCAGCAGCATTGCCTGCGCCGCCGCCAGCACCTCCGCCAGCAGCATTGCCTGCTCCACCGCCTGCACCTCCGCCGGCAGCATTGCCTGCTCCGCCGCCTGCACCACCGCCAGCAGCATTGCCTGCTCCGCCACCTGCGCCACCGCCGGCAGCATTGCCTGCTCCGCCACCGGTATTAGTTGTATTGTTGCCGCCACCCGGATTTCCGCAGCCGCCAGCAGCAACAATTGCGATTCCTAACAGTACCGCTAGTGTTAGTTTACCTGCTTGCTTCTTCATTGTGTGCAAAGCCTCCAACTGTAAGATTGATGTGCCCACAATAGTGATTTCCCATCTGCGGTTAATTATACTAGGTGTGTTCTCCGCCTATTTCACCATTTCCATCGGTCCAAACGCAGTCGTGGGCAAACTATTGATGTGCAAACTAAAAAGACCGCTGCTGGCAGAAAGTATCATGCCGGGCAGCAGTCTTATAATTTATGCTAACATTCACGCTCTTCTGGTTCAGTCCTAAGACGGAATCACTCATTTTTAAACACTAGGCGAATTTTTGACTCAGAGCACACATTTCCTCAATCGTTCAATGGATGATAAAGCATCTTCAACCAATTGATTTTGATCCGGAAATCGGTTGAACTGCAGCTCCAAATTGTAGATTCCTGTATATCCGCTGTCCTTCAATGCTCGAACGTACGATTCAAGAGGCAGACTTTCATGGTGAGTAAGCGGACAGTGAGTGCCTTGTTCTCCTAAACCGTGAATGTGGGTATGAATTGTTTTATCAAGAAATGACAGCGGCGGCAATGGGTCAAGCTGCTCATCTTGCAGTGCTGGAACGTATCCAGCACTCACTAGATTTGAATAGTAATGACCCATGTCCCAAGTAATCCCTACAAATGGGCTGTTGATTTCATCTATCATTTGCAGGACTCCTGCACAAGTATCTCCCGGGTCAACAGCAGCAGGTTTTTTCCGATTTA
>JAQBPP010000322.1 GCA_028287455.1 Bacilli bacterium
TCTGAATCTGAATGCACCACAGTGGTTTCAGTTCCAATTCGATGAACGTTTAGGCATAGAGCTGCTGATCGTCTACGAGGATTGGGACGCCATTCCGAAGAAAGTCCGCGAGCAGATCATTTTTCACTGGGAAGACATTCGAGGCAGAATACCTGATCGAATCAAGACACTAGATCACCAGTTGGAAGAGATTCAGCAGACAATCAACCAGGAGCAGAATTGGGAGCGAATCTGCGATTATTTTACGGAATCTCATACAATTGCTACTATAATAAACGAACTGAACATTTGGTACCGTACGCAGCAGGAGGTTTAAGCATGTATCTCGACAACGTCATTGAAGAATTCAAACGTGTGAATCAAGCCGCAGACTCGGAAACAGCAGCAATCGAGCCGAGCCGCCACTTATTTGCAGAACAACTCTTGCAATTTTTGCTGGATGACTGTGAACGATATCCGGATGAAGACATCCGCCTGGACACCCCGTTGTCTCTTCGATCCATTTGGGAATTGGTACTGGTACGCAAAATCATTGAGGAATCAGAGCCTGCCCTTAGAATTTGGGCGAAGAAGATGCGGTCTAACAAGGAAGTTTTTTTCCTTAAATTGTACGTGGATCGTTTGCGGTCGTCCATCAGCATTTACCTGAGGTGGGCAAATGCTTCGTGGCTGCAAGCATTCTCTAAACCTGTCGCGGTCGAATCCCAGTTCACAATTGAACCTTTTGCTGTGTCCGATCGAGAGGGCAATGGAACTGTCCAATTAAGAAGACGCAAATCCAGCCTCTTCCACTCCATTTGGGAACTGATCGTCTTCTCTGAAAGTGCAACTGCCCACTCCGAGCAGAAAATAGTGGAATTGCTTGAAGGCTACGCAGTTGAATGCGGCGTCGGGATATTTGCTGAATATATTTCAGCGAGGTGGGCGGGTTGCATTCAACCGGTCGGTCACCCGCCTGGGAAGCAGTTGGAACAATTTATCGGATACATTGACATTCGTGAGCAGTTGATCGTAAACACACAGACGTTCTTGCGCGGAAAACCCGCTTTGAATGTATTATTATATGGAGACAGGGGTACAGGTAAATCCTCAACTGTACATGCGCTTGTGAATAGGTTTTGGCAGCAGAGGCTGCGCTTAATTGAGGTAGATCGCGCTCATTACGAAACGATTCCCGGGTTATTTGCAGTTGTGGCCAATCTTCCGTATTCTTTTATCATCCTGCTCGATGATTTGTCGTTTGATGAAGGCGAGTCCGAATACAAAACGTTGAAGGCAGCCCTTGATGGAGGAGCCCAATCCGCGCCAGGCAATGTCGTGATTTATGCCACCAGCAACCGCAGGCATTTGCTGCAGGAATCATTTTCAGATAAAAATGATGTGCATGGTGATGACATACGGCGCTATGATACGATACAAGAGAAAATGTCTTTATCCGATCGGTTTGGACTAATCCTAAGTTTCTATTCACCAAGCCAAACTGAATATCTGGACATTGTCAAAGGATTGGCCGCTCAACATCAGCTTGAGGTGAACCAGCAGTTGATCGCTCGTGCTTTGCGTTTTGAACGTGAACATGCTGGCAGATCTCCGCGTGTTGCGGAACAATTTGTAAGTTGGGAACTCTCACAGCGTTAAGCACATGGTGAGAAAGGGGCATATATGATCAACGAAGCAATGAATACCTCAGGTTACAATGAAGACGACATACAAGTATTAGAGGGTTTGACAGCAGTACGCAGGCGCCCTGGTATGTACATCGGCACCACGGGTCCACAAGGACTGAACCATCTGGTCAAAGAAATTGTGGATAACGCGGTTGACGAGGCCATGGCGGGATACTGCAATCAAATTAACGTGATTCTACACAAAGATGGCAGTGTTACGGTGAATGATAATGGCCGCGGCATCCCGACTGGTATGCATCGAACAGGCAAGCCCACTCCCGAAGTAGTCTACACAGTGCTGCACGCTGGCGGGAAATTTGGCGGCGGTGGGTATAAAACATCGGGTGGCTTGCATGGCGTTGGCGCCAGTGTTGTGAACGCTTTGTCTGAATACCTGGAAGTGGAGATCCATCGTGATGGGTTCGCTTATCGGCAGCGGTTCGCTTCTTATACTGAAGAGTTGAATGGGGAAACCGTGGAGCATGTTGGCAAAGCAGTCACAGATCTGGTGCTGATCGGACCTAGCCGGAAAACAGGCACTTCTGTAACGTTCAAACCTGATCCGTTAGTATTTACGCATGGGACGCAGCTGAATTTCGACGCTTTGGCAGAGCGCCTGCAGGAGCTCGCCTACTTAAATCGGGGACTGTCCATTACACTGCTTGATGAGCGCGGCTTGGGGCGTACTGAACATTACCAATATGCTGGCGGCATCACTGAGTTTGTCACGTTTTTAAATCAGGAAAAAGAAACCCTGCATCCAGTTTGGCACGCCAAAGGAGAGCGGGATGGAATTGAAGTTGAAATTGCTCTGCAGTACAACACGAGTTTTAATGAGACATTGGTTTCCTTTGTCAATTGTATTCCCACACGCAGCGGCGGAACGCATGAAAGAGGCTTTAAAAATGCTCATACGCGGGTGCTTAATGAATTCGCCAAAAAATTAGGCATGCTAAAAGAGAAAGATAAAAATCTCGAAGGAGATACGCTCCGGGAAGGCCTGCTGGCCATCCTGTCCGTGCGCATGTCAGAGACCGAATTTGTCGGACAAACCAAAGATAAGTTAGGCAGTGAGGACGCTCAAACGGCAGTATCTGCCGTGTTTGCAGATAAATTTGCTATCTTTCTCGAGGAAAATCCGGATATTGCCGCTGTCTTGCTGCACAAAGCGATCTCCGCACAACGGGCGAGAGATGTCGCCAGAAAAGCGCTGGAAGAAGCAAGAAGCGGCGAAAAAGGTAAAAAAGGAGAACGCAAAGTACTCAACGAAAAATTGACCTCTCCTTATTCCAAAGATCCATCTGAATGCGAGCTGTTTATCGTAGAAGGGGATTCTGCAGGCGGCAGTGCGAAACAAGGACGCAACAGCCGCTTTCAAGGTATTTTGCCCCTGCGTGGAAAATCATTGAATGTAGAAAAAGTGGACGATTTCGCCAAAATTCTCGGCAACAAGGAAATTTCGTCGATCGTCGATGCGATTGGGGCAGGTCTTGGCGCGAGTTTTGACAGCAGTGCTGCACGTTATTCCAAAATCATAATTATGAGTGATGCGGATTACGATGGCGGCCATATTCAAACGCTGTTAGTCACCTTTTTCTACCGCTATATGCATGCTTTGATTGAAGAAGGGCGAGTCTATGTGGCACAACCTCCTTTGTTCAAGCTGGCAGCAAGCAAGAAAGGCAAAGGTCAATCGGCTGAATCGCAGTATGCCTGGTCTGAACATCAATTGGAAGAATTGCTAAAACCTTTGCGCAAACAGAATACGTCATTTGAAATTCAACGGTACAAAGGATTAGGTGAAATGAACCCCGAGCAGTTATGGGAAACCACAATGAATCCAGAGACCAGAACGCTGATCCGGATCGATATAGGTGATAAGTCGCGTGCAGAGCGCCGGATTACCACATTGATGGGACAAAAGGCGGAACCGCGGCGCAAATGGATTCAAGAAAACGTAGATTTTAGTTTATTAGAGGAGTAGATGCCTTGATGTCTATAGAAGAAAAAGTACTCCCGATGGAATTAGCTGATTTAATCGGCGACCGGTTCGGTGACTACAGTAAATATGTCATTTCCAGCCGTGCAATTCCTGATGCACGCGATGGATTAAAACCTGTACAGCGAAGAATTCTCTACACCATGTTTGATGAAGGGAACACACCAGACAAACCTTACCGGAAATCGGCGCGAACGGTGGGGTCTGTCATGGGGCGGTTTCACCCGCATGGCGATTCTTCCATTTACCAAGCGCTAGTCACCATGGCTCAGCCGTTTCAAAAGCGGCATGTTTTAATCGACGGGCATGGCAATTTCGGTTCAATGGATGATGATCCAGCGGCTGCCATGCGTTATACAGAGGCCAGGTTATCATTGATTGCAATGGAATTGCTCCGTGATATCAAGAAAAACACGGTAGATTTCCTGCCTAACTTCGACAATACAGAGGATCAGCCCAGTGTTCTGCCTGCGCGTTTCCCGAATCTGCTGATCAACGGCGTACAGGGCATCGCGTCTGGATTTGCGACCAATATCCCCACGCATAATTTAGGTGAAATCATCACGGCTGCCATTCATTATATTGATCACCCGCAGATGGCAATGGATGAACTGATGGAGATTGTGCCCGGTCCTGATTTCCCAACCGGTGGGGTAGTCATTGGACGCGATGGAATCAGGCAGGCTTATGACACTGGAAAAGGCAGCTTCCACATACGCGCAGCCTATACCGTTGAACCGATCAAAGGCGGCCGTCAGCAGATTGTAATAACCGAATTGCCCTATCAGGTGATTAAGCAAAACCTGGTGAACATCATTGAAGAAATTCGATTAAACAAACGTGTCGAGGGAATCGCCGAAGTCAGGGATGAAACGGATCGAAACAGCGGCCAGGCCCGCTGCCGGGTAGTCATTGAATTGAAGAAAGAGGCGGATACTCAATCCGTGCTTGGCTATCTTTTACAAAAAACGGATCTGCAAATCAGTTTTGGCATGAATTTAGTTGCGATCGTAGAAGGTGCACCAAAACAACTGAGTATTTTGCAGGCGTTAGACGCTTATATCAAGCATCAGATTGTAGTAATTCGCCGCCGTACTGAGTTTGAACTGTCGCGTGCCAAAGAGCGTGCCCATATTGTCCAAGGCTATGTGAAGGCGTTAAACATCATTGATGAAATTATCGCAACGATCAAAGGCTCGGACAATCGCTCTGCAGCACAGCAAAACTTAATTGCGAAGTTTGGGTTTTCCGTGGAACAGTCAGATGCTATTTTAACGCTTCAGTTGTATCGTCTGACAAATCTGGAGATCCATGCACTGGAAAAAGAGTTGGCTCAACTGCAGAAGTTTATTGCAGGTTGTGAATCAACTTTGTCAAGTGAGAAAAAACTGCTTGGCATACTCAAGACCGAATTAGCCGAAACTCGTGACCGCTTCGCGTCGGCACGAATGACGAAGATTCAGGACGAAATGGAAAAAATTAAAGTCAATCTCGAAGCGATCGTGGCAGCAGAGGATGTATTTGTGACGTTTACGAGAGAAGGATATATTAAAAGAGTACCGAAACGTTCCTTTTCCAGATCTGGCGGTGAACTGGAAACAGCTGGCGTCAAAGAAAACGACCGGATCGAATTCCTGATCGAAACTACTACGATCGATACGCTTTATCTGTTCACTGCAGGCGGACAATCGTTCCGTTTGCCCGTACATTTAATCCCGGAATTTAAGTGGAAAGATCCTGGCGCTGCAATTGTTAATGTGTTGCCGATTGAGAAAACAGATCGGGTAGTGTCGATCGTCGTAGCTCCAAAGCAGGAAGACAGAGGCGAGCAATTCGTCATGCTGTTTACGAAACAGGGAATGTGCAAAAGAACCACAATTGTCGAATACGAAACAAAACGCACCACAGCGATTGCAGCCATCGGGTTGAAGGAACATGACGAAGTGATCGCCGCAATCAAAACGCATGGAGAAGGAACAGTGCTGGTCACCACTCACTTTGGCAAAACGCTGCATTTTGGCGAGCATGAGATTAACGTAATCGGTCGTGCGGGCAGCGGAGTTAAGGCAATCAAGGTGCAGGAAGGCGATTTTGTGGTTAGCGCGGCGGTGGCTATCGGAAGCGAGTACCATTATGTAGTGTTCTCCCATCGCGGCATCGCCAAGCGAACTCCGATTGTGAATTATACCCTTCAGTCTCGTGCTGGCAAAGGACTAAGCACAATCAAAGAGTACAAACGAAATCCACACCAAATCATTGCGGCCTTTTTGCTTCCGCAAAGCAGTCAGGATGCCAATGAACCCACAGTAACAGCCTGCACTACGAGCAAGGGAAGGCTGCTGTTGATTGAAGACCAGGTAATCTCGGTGCAGAAAAGGGAAGATATGGGCGTTTCAATCGCAGATGATCTGCTGCTCGATGAGACAGTAGTTCAGGTGATTCGAACCCAGAAGCTTTCGTCCTAAAACTCGAATTGTACTATTCGCAGTATTCATGTATCTGGGAGGAATTACAAGCGATTGTATGGATCCCATCCCTGAACGCATTAAACTGCCAACTACCACGAATGAAAGCGGTATACGGCGTTTAATAAACTATGTCTTTCTACACGCCATATGATAAACTCAACCTGTTTTTTGATCTAGGGAGAGGCAGGAGGATCTAGCACATGAATGACTTGCGTCGGCTGCTGGGCCGACTTCAACCCTACAGATGGACAGTGGCGCTGGTATTTGGTTGTATTGTGATCGCCCAATTTGGCGCCATGGTGCCTCAGTGGTTGACAAAAGTACTGATCGACCAAGTAGTGTACGGCAAAAGATATGACGAACTATTCTGGCTTTGTGCAATTCTGCTGGTGGCAAGAGTGCTGCGTGGTTTGGCCGACTATTTTCATTTAACGATGAGGGAGTATGTTTCGGTTCGTACGGTCTTTGATTTTCGCAGGGATTTATATAATTCTCTGCAGTATCAGTCCCATCGGTACTTAGGATCGATTCATACCGGGCAATTAATGTCCCGTTTGACCTCTGATATTGAGAATGTTCGGATTTTCCTGGCAATGGGATTCTATCAAGCATTTATTCAGATTTTATCCGTTGCGTCTATTTTAGGTGTGCTGTTCGTGCTCAGTTGGAAGCTAACTATCGTTTGCATGCTGACTGCTCCTTTTCTGGTGCTTGAAGTTCGTAAGGTGCACAAGAAACTGATCCCAGCCTGGGGTGCCGTACATAAACAAATGGCTACGCTGACCGCGGTATTGCAGCAAAGTATTACGGGTGTGCGCGTGGTGCAAGCGTTCACACGCGAACCCTATGAATTTGAGAAGTTTAATCAGGAGAACAACAACAATCGCGAAAAACAGTTGAATCTGTCTGGCGTGTGGGGGAAGTCATTCCCTTACATTGACTTCTTAACTTCACTAAGCTGGGTATTGCTGCTCGGATACGGCGCCTGGCTGGTGATGAACCATGAAATTACAGTAGGTACCTTGATGGCTTTTAACGCTTATCTGTGGATGTATATTTTCCCGATTCGGGATTCAGGTCGGACCACCAACGTGTTTGTGCAAGCGACGACAGCTGCTCGCAGGTTGTTTGAAATCCTCGACAGCAAAAGTGAAGTAGTAGAGCCTGCTGAACCTGTAGTGCTGCAGGAAGTGAAAGGACACATTCAATTTGACGCTGTCTCGCTGCGCTACAACGACCACCAGGAAGTACTGAGCAACATTAACATTAACGCCACACCTGGCAAGCGCATTGCGCTGATCGGGATGACTGGTTCGGGTAAAACGTCGCTGTTGTCTTTGATCCCCAGATTTTTCGATCCTTCCGCAGGACAAGTGCTGCTGGATGGAATTGATATTCGAAACTTTGCTTTGGCTGACCTGCGCCACCACGTCGGGATGGTGCTGCAGGAAACGGTACTGTTTTCCGCCACTATCCGTGACAACATCGCGTTTGGCAAACCGGATGCTGCAATGGAAGAAGTCATCGCTGCGGCCAAGGCTGCTCGGGCCGATGATTTTATCATGAACTTCCCTGATGGCTATGACACGCTCTGCGGCGAACGCGGGGTTGGGTTATCGGGCGGTCAAAAACAACGGATTGCCATCGCGCGGACACTGCTGTCCAATCCGCGCATTTTGCTGCTGGATGATGCAACATCAAGCGTTGATATGGAAACTGAGCATCTGATCCAGGAGGCGCTGGAAGAGTTGATGAAGGGAAGAACCACCTTGCTTGTGGGACAGCGGTTAACGACTGTCAAAGGTGCAGATGAAATTGTGGTGCTCAGCGAAGGAAAAATCATCGAACGCGGCACACATGAACAACTGCTTAAAAATCGAGGCTATTACTATCGGTTGTATGAATTGCAGTTTGCAGATCAAGTAGACGAGTGGGTACAGCGTGAAGGCGTAGAATCGTTCTTGCCCACTGGTTCATAGGAAGGGGGGCATAACATGGCCCGCAATTTTGATATTGACGAAGAACAGATGACACAAATAGACGGTGCGAAGTTTAGCCGGATGTTAACATATGTCAGTCCATATAAGTGGAAGATGCTTGGAACTATGGCACTGATGATCATTGCGGTATTGTCAAACCAAACCACCCCTTACCTGATTAAGCTGATTATCGATAGTGCTATTCCTAACCATAGTTTGGTTGAAATCATTCTGATTGCGCTCAGTTACCTGGTCATTGCATTAATTGGTTGGATTTGTACACGCGGCCGGATCAAGATTATGACTCGTGTGGGCCAATCCATCTTACACACCATGCGGGAGAATCTGTTTACACATATTCAAAAGTTGTCGCTGCGTTTTTATGACAGCCGCCCGGCGGGAAAAATAATGGCTCGCGTCACGAGTGACGTGAATACGATTAACGAAGTTATCACAGACGGGGTCATCAACATGATGACCGAGTTCCTGAATCTTGTTGTGATTATCGCGATCATGCTCTCGATGAATTTCAAACTGGCACTCATCTCCATGGTCACTCTGCCACTTCTTATTGGCATTGGTGTTACGCTGCGACCCAGGCTGCATCGCTTATGGCATATGACCAGCGCTCGCAACTCAGCAATTACTGCGAACTTGAACGAG
>JAQBPP010000344.1 GCA_028287455.1 Bacilli bacterium
TGAACAGCTCCTGCCGTATATCCTTTGACCCACCGGGCGGGAATTCCCAAACTGCGCGCAAGGATGACCATAGCAGTTGAAAAATGATCACAATACCCTTGTTTGGATTCAAACAGAAAATGATCGACAAAATCTTGACCAGGCGCCGGCGGGACCGGCAAATTGTTGTAAGTATAATGGGATGATAAGTATTGTTCAATACTTTTTACCTTATCATAATAAGTGGATTGGTTCTGTGTAATCGTCACTGCCAGTTGTTTCACCCGGTTTGGCAGCTTGGCTGGCAGCTGCAAATCATCTTGCATAAATGCTGGATCGGGCTGTTTCACAACGGAGCGCAGAGCCGCTTCATCGACAATCGGAACCTTGGAGACAACTGTATATGAGTTCGGAAAGGATTCATTGTTTTGCCTGTTAAAGCGCAGTTCTGCCTGGTATGCAGACCAGTGCAGCGCAGCAAGATTGATGGGCGGATCTGATTGCACAGGGCTAACCCGTGAAATTGAGTAAGCGCCGAACATCACTGGATAAATGATCGGAGTAAGCATTGTTACTGTTTGGTTAACATCCACAGTTTGTAATCGAGAGCTATCAAGCTGTACGTCAGAGCTCAGCGGTTGATCGGCATCCACTGAACTGACAGGCGCCTGTTGTTCGCTTTTGCTCAGTTCCCAGCCTTGCCCTGTATAAAATGATCTGGTTTCACCTCTTAGATAACTGGCTTGCGTGGTATCAACCTGAATCACTTGAGTGTAGTCGAATTGAAACCCTGACCCAAGCTGTTTATCATCCCGACTATACCCGGAAGACGTCGAAAGAGACGAATCAGACGATCCAGACTGCTGATGGGAAACAGCCCCGCTGTGACCCGGACCTGCGCCGCCAATTGAAATGACAGACGGCAGACTTGGAGCAAGCATGCCAAACACCATGGTGATGCAAATCAAAATCGCAATTGGCGCTCCAAGACTGCCTGGATACTCTGATAAATAGGACCAGACGTTTGGCCGCCTGAGCCGAATTTCCTCGAGCTGCTGGAGAACAAGCAGGCATAATCCGGCAAAAATAATCAAAGCCGCTTTGTCCCAGACCAACTTGCTGCCAAAAGAATCGAGCACTCCATACACCACGATAGTAATCAGAAAGCAAATCAGCATCCGCCATCGTGTGGTGATCCACTGCAGTGTGGAAAAATAAAGGCTAAGCACCAAGACAGTGCGGATTACTTGCATAACTAGCAGCATCCACTTCCCGCTGATGATCAACTCAATCGAATGAAAACTGAGTAAAACAGCCAGTGCAGCAGTCAGCTGCAGCAAATTGTTGATCAAGCGATGTTTGAGCGGCACCACCTGTATCAATACAGTCACAAGGAGCAGATTGATTTCCAGCCCGTTTGATTGAATCAGATGGTAATCCGCAGCCACCCACAAAGTAGGCAGCCAAAAAAGCCCCCACAAGACAGCTTTCAGCAGGTTCAGCCAATCCCTAATCACTGAGGTCACCCCCAAGCGCCAAAGGCAGTTCCGCGAGTGTGTGAATGGTGTAACCGTTAAAATCATGAGATCTCAGCTCGGTTTGCCATAATTTGAATTCATTTGTTGGCAAAGGGGCAGTCACAAGCAGGTGAAACAGGTGCATTTGCCTGGACTTCGCCCACCGAATGATCCCGTATGCTGCTGGGTCAGCCTGAGAACTTATCACGACAAGCACAGTTCCCCCAGTAAATAGATGCTCATGATGGATGAGCACATCCAAGAGAGGATGGGTGCCATCCGCTTCCACATCAAGCAAGTGCTGCTGGATCAGCCCGCGCCAGCCGGATTGTTTCCTCGGTTGAAAAAAAGATGACTCAGCCCCCACAGACAGCATGCCAAACACCAGATCTTGCTCTGCACAAAAATTCACTATGGATGCAGCCACAGACACTGCTAATTCGAACTGCTCATCATTGGAGTAAGCCTCCAGGCTGCGATCCATAACCAGCATCGTCCTGGGCAGGAATTCTCGTTCAAACTCCTTGGATTTCAAGTTGCCAGTTCTAGCTGTTGCTCTCCAGTGAATGCGGGATAAACGATCCCCATATTGGAATTCGCGCACCCCATTGATTTGAGTGGTTTCCCTTAATGGCCTGGTGGATGTGGAAAAATGATGGCCGCCATTAAACATTACCCCTAATTCTTTCCATTTGGAAATCCGAACAGTTTTGGGCTGAACGCTAAAGGAATAGGGAAGCTGCAAGTTACAGGTATAGTGAAACAGGCCAAACAAATCTTCCGTGGAACACACTGCATCACCAAAAGAGTAAAATCCTCGTTTTAACATGGGAATCGTGTAGCGAAGGGTACCCATCCTTTTCCAGTCTGGTACAACGGATGCTTCAAATGATTGCGTTTTGCCATTGCGGTGGAGTAAACGATCCTGCAGTACGACGTATGGAATCGGCCAGAAGCCAGGAACTTTTAGCTGGATTTGTACGGTAAGCGGTGACCCCGAATAAAGCGGCACGCCGTCCTGCACGTCCAATAGAGAGCGTGCGCCCTGCGCCATGCTGATTCCATTCCATTTTCCAAGCAGTAAATAGCCGGACAAAATAAGAGTCATGACAAAAAACATCGAGGACAGTTTACCGCCTTGCACAAGCAGAAAAAACAAACTGCTGAGAAAACAGAGAGCAAGGCCCATGTAACGGCGCGAGAAATTTCGTATCATCCCTTGCCCGCCCCCATCAAACCGGAACAGACAACTGCTGACTAATAGACTGCAAGACAGACTTAGACGTTTTGTTTTGCATTCTAGCCTCTGCTGTCAAAATCAATCGGTGGCATAATACAAAAGGGGATAAATATTTGATGTCATCTGGCAGCACAAAATCACGCTGCTGCAAAAATGCATACGCTTTCACCGCATGCACTAATGCGAGTGACGCCCTTGGACTTGCACCCAGCTGAAGATCTGGATGCTCCCGCGTAGCTCGCACCATGCGCACCAAATACTCAGCGACAGCGTCATCCAAATAGATGTCTTTGACCTTGTTTTGCAGTTGAAGGATTTGTTCAGTAGTTGCCACCTGCGTAAGTTGATCGAGTGGATGGAGTTTGCTTTGTGAAATCACCATTTTCTTCTCCAAAGCTGCATCCGGGTAACCCAGGCTAAAATTCAGCATAAATCGATCCAACTGCGCCTCAGGTAGAGAATAAGTACCTTCAAAATCGATCGGATTCTGTGTTGCAAACAATAAAAAAGGAGACGGCAGGGGGAAACTCTCACCGTCAGCAGTCACCTGCTGCTCTTCCATCACTTCCAGAAGAGCAGATTGTGTCTTGGTTGTCGCCCGATTAATTTCGTCCACTAGGAGCAAATGGGTCATGACCGGTCCCGGACGAAAGACGAACGTATCACTTGGCGGGTGATAAATCGATACCCCAGTGATATCCCCCGGCAGCAGGTCGGGATTGCACTGGATTCGCCTGAACTGACAAGAAAGGCTTTTGGCCAATGCTTTAACCAATACCGTTTTACCAGTACCTGGAACATCTTTGAGTAAAATATGACCTTCCGCAAGCAGTGCGGTTAAGACCAACTCAATCTCAGGTTGCTTCCCGTAAATGCAGGAAGCCAGATTTTGCCGAATAGCATGAAGAATATGGCTGTCTGATTGCGAGGTCTCGTCCATGAGTGCTCTCTCCTTGCCCCACTAAAAATAGGGAAACTCTGTCAGTATATTCTATCATTAGCAACTCGGAAAATCTATTCTGCAAGTTACAAACTGCTGCCTTGTTTGGCCCACTCCTCGACGTTCCAAACCATGGTAACCCAATCCTCATAAAAAGCAGGTTCGTGCGAAACGAGCAAGATCGTGCCCTTGTAGCTTTTGAGCGCAATTGCGAGTTCATCTTTAGCCGCTACATCCAAATGGTTCGTCGGCTCATCGAGCAGCATCCAATTGCTTGGTGACAGCATTAGCTTGCACAGCCTTACTTTGGCCTGCTCACCACCCGACAGTGCCGACATTCGGCTTGTAATGTGTTCATTTCCGAGCCCGCAGCGTGCCAAGTTGGCGCGTACTTCCTGGTTCGTCAGATGCGGAAATGAGTCCCAAACTTCTTCAATGGCCGTTTGAGTTTTCTCATACTGGGTTTCCTGTTCAAAGTAGACTGGTGAGAGATAATCGCCAAATTCCACACTGCCCGCAAGCGGCTTAAGAAGTCCCATAAGGGTTTTTAATAAAGTGGATTTGCCCATGCCATTGCATCCGGTAACAGCGATTTTTTGACCTCGTTCAACCTGGAGTGATAATTCCGGCAACAGTGGAAACTGATAACCAATGCGCAATTCCTTCGCGGAAACAATTTCTTTGGAAGGCGTTCGCGCCTCAGCAAATCGAAAAGAGGGTCTTGGATAAGTCACTGGCTTCTCAAGCAGCTCAATTTTATTAAGCATTTTCTGCCTCGATTTTGCCCGGCCGGATGTGGATGCTCTTGCCTTATTTCTGGCAACAAAGTCTTCCAGCCGGCCAATTTCATCTTTCTGACGCTCATAGGCCATTTCATTCTGCGCACGCTTCTGTTCATAAAGGCGCAAAAATTGCTCATAATCGCCTGTGTAGGCAGTTAGCTTCTTGCCTTCCAGATGATAGATCCGGTTTACTGCGTCGTTCATAAACAGCACATCGTGCGAAATCAGCAGAAAACTGTACGGATACCCCTTCAGATAGCGTGTCAGCCAGTCAATGTGTTCAGTATCCAGGTAGTTGCTCGGCTCATCGAGCAAAAGTACATTGGGTTTCTCGAGCAAAAGTTTAGCCAGCAGGACTTTCGTTCGCTGACCGCCTGACAACTGGCTGACATCACGTTCCAGTCCAATTGCGGTCAAGCCCAGCCCTTTGGCCGTCTCTTCCACCTCTGCATCTATCGTGTAGAAACCGCTTAAGTCGAGCCGTTCCTGGATATCGCCCATCTCCTCCAGCAGCACATCCAGTTCCTCAGGTGTGGCATCGCCCATCTTCAGTGCGATGTCATTTAACTCCTGTTCCAAATCAAGCAGCGGACGGAATGCGTCGCGCAAGACGTCTCGAATCGTAAGGCCCGCCGTCAACCTGGCATGCTGATCCAAATAGCCGATTGTAGACCGACTCGCCCATTCGATTTTGCCTTCATCCGGCTCTAATGTACCGGTGATAATACTCATTAAAGTCGATTTGCCGACTCCGTTTGCCCCAACTAATCCGATATGTTCGCCGCGAAGCAACCGGAAAGACACATTGCTGAATAATGTTTTTGCACCAAATCCATGTGAAACTCCTGATACCGTTAAGACACTCATGCCAGATGTTCCTCCTAAACAAAACTTTTTCGATTATACCATAATCCACTGTCTTTCGTCAGGCGGACACTACAACCGTGCAAAAACAAGAAATCCTCGCGGGAAGTATTTCTTCCCAGACCGAGGATTAAGCCTGCACTGCTATCAAACGCATTTAACTAGAGGCAGTTAAGTGTTTATAATAAGTGTTTTCAAATTGTGAGATCGGCGTGTTAAAAACTGACTGAAAACTCTGCTCTGCGCTTTGGGTCTGCAGGTTCTGGAGAAACTGCTGTACTTTAGGCAATCCGTAAGTTTGAATCAAATCCTGAATCGCCATGTAATCTTCCCATTCGACGTTATACTGAGCGTCCAGAATATCAGTCTCTCCTGCTGATAAAGGCAAGAGATTCCCAGCACGTGCCACATGACTGATCTCCTGATTCAAATAAGCAGTCTCTGATTTAGCTTGGGCAGGATTCAGCTGATTTAAAGCGGTCATGCCATCCGACCATGCGACTCCTTCATTCACCCAGGTTGGAATTTTATCTCCGATTCCCTGTTGGTTAAAAGTGGCATGTGTCAACTCATGAGTAAGCACATTGGCCAAATCAGACTCTCCTTGCAAATTGTATAAAGGAATCCAGACATCCGAACCAACCGTGAGTCCACCGGTTTTAGACACCATATTGGATATCTCACTGGATGGCACACCTGAATTCAGGAGCGCGTTGCCATACGACTGCGCGCTTGAAAACACTACAATTCGGGTCTGCGGCAAGGGAGTAAGCTTCAATCGATCTTGCAGGATTGGCAGCGATACTTGCCCCACCAACTGTTCACTCTTCTGCAGCTGCTTGTCAGTTACAGCGCGATCGCCAGCAAGGATCTCGATTCCACCAGAGACACTTTGATGTCTGCCATCTGCAGTAGGGGATGGCAAGTGGCGGATGCCAGATTGATGGACCCAGGCCTGGTTTACCAACTGCTTATTAAATTGCGATACGTCATTCGTTAATTGTGTGAGCTGCTCTGCGATTTGTTTTGGATCCGGATTTGCAGAAAACAGATTGTCACCAATAACGCTGAGCTCTTGTATCATTTTGGTGAGAAACTGCTGAACGGTCGGTGCACGATCAGCCAAATTTTGCACCACAGGTGTCTGCAAAATGCTGCCTATTGCCGACTGTATCGTACTCTGCGAAGTCCAGTTGAAGCAGACAGGCACCATCAACAAAAGTGCTGCGAGCACAAGGGCTTTGATCAAGGTGAATCCCCCCAATCAATTGATTTAAAACTGGCTGGCGGGCTCAGCTGTATTTTACTCTGTGACTGGGTCTCCCGGTTTTTTAGCCAATGCCAGGAGGCCTGCTCCAATCAGCAGCGTTCCTGCCAACGCATAAAGTTGGTGTAAGCTGATCAATCCGCCAATGCCAGAGGCAATCATCAAAGCAGATCCCACACGTTTGCGAAACCCAACTACAAAAGCTCCAATTAAACCAAGAATGGACAAAATAATTCCAATGTACGGCTCAGTGAAAGACGGATGATAATGAACGGACAATGCAAATATGCCTCCAGTGATGCCAAAACAGGCGCCAATGGCACCAAATGTGATTTCTCCTAAACGCCTTGACATTGCAATGCTGCTCCTCTCAGGCAAACTGTTCTCCTACCAGATAACCATAACTAATCGCGGGTGACAATAGGAGTTTATTGGACTTACTAGTCAGCACGTGACAAGTTTTTGTCCAGATAATGATACAGTTTTAGAATTAGTTTTTCACTGCCGCCAAAATCAGCAAATCGGGCCCTTGAAGATGCATAAATATCGATAGAGTGCTGAATCGGATTAACTTTAAAAAGGGTTAACACCACGTCAAATATAAACGGTTTGCCCCGATACTCCAGTGAAACTTCAGTTTGCGACTGATTCACATGAATAAGTTTAAGTCCTGGAATCTCTTTGGCCATTTTCTCAATGGATTCAATAATTTTTCGAACATCATTGCGATAATAATGCGTTTTTAAGCTTCCTTTTTTGGGCGAGTCTCCTGTTTCTGCGGAACTTGCAAATAATCTGTCAAGCATCGCCATACCTTCACCACCCCGTCTGATTGAGTAGGTCCGCTGAAACGGGCCAGCGGACCTCTTTTTTCGCTACTTGATTCCAAGCAGTTCCTTCACAGTTGCTGCTACATTAGGAACCGTAAATCCAAAATACGGCAATATGTCTTCCGCTTTGCCCGAAGCACCAAACCCATGCATAGCGATCATGCGTCCGCCGCTGCCTACATAGCGATCCCAACCGAATGGCACTGCCATTTCGATTCCCACACGCGCTGTCAGGTGCGCGGGCAAGACCGACTCTTTGTAATCCTGGGTTTGTTTCTCAAACAATTCCCAGCTTGGCATAGATACTACACGGACAGCAATCCCCTCTTCGTAAAGCTCCCTTTGAGCGTTTACAGCCAGACTGACCTCTGAACCACTGGCCAGTAAAATGGCCTGTGCATTTTGCGCATCTGAAACAACATAGGCACCGCGTTTCAAATAATCAGGGGCCAGGTGAGCGGTCTCCTGCAAAATCGGCAGATTCTGGCGAGTTAAAATTAATGCGGTTGGACCGTGTTTGTTTTCGATTGCATACTTCCAGGCTTGTGCAGTTTCGTTTGCATCTGCGGGCCTGATCACAGTGATGCCAGGCAATGCTCTGAGTGAAGGCAGCTGTTCAACGGGCTCATGCGTTGGACCGTCCTCGCCTACAGAGAGTGTGTCATGCGTAAACACATATACAACTGGTTGTTTCAT
>JAQBPP010000362.1 GCA_028287455.1 Bacilli bacterium
GTACCTTTACTCATAGTATCTACAGAAATTGGAAGATATTTAGCCAGAATGGAACCGGGATAAAAGGGTTTAATCACCCAGGGATGTGAACTCGTCAAAACAGCTCCGATTAACATTCTGCGGATGTTTTCAAACGGGCCGTATAACGCCAGAACAGTGGTAGAAACCATTATATAGATGCACAGAAGAAAAATTTTAAATTTTATGTGAGAAAACCGTATTGACTTACGTTGGTTTTCTGGACTTCTTTTGATGGTACCCATTGACAAAATTTCCAATCTCCCTTGTTTAGAAACGATATCTAATCATTTTCTGTATTTCGACACAGATTTTCGACATCCTTTTGTGAACATCCCCGCTATTTCGTTTGCTTTCTCAATGAATTCGAATCTTAGTGTTTATCCTGGGGTGTTTTTCTTTTGCTAAAAAAAGCGGCATGGTCTCTGGGTGAGATCATGCCTTCAATGTATATAAAACAGGGGGTCAAATGTGATAAGTAAAGAGTACACCTAATACATTAAACCTTTATTAAAAAGGATTGAACAAATTGTGTCTTGCCAGTTCACTCTCGCCTCAATTCGCGTTGCTGCCAGTAACAATAAATACACAGCCTTGTGTATTATCATTAGTCATAAAAAACAAGCTAAACTCATGGCCCGCATAAGTGAGTTTATATTGAGTCGTTCCAGGTTTGATAGACACACTGTCTTGGATGGAAACTCCATTAAAAGTTTTATAAAAAGAATAGACCTCAGTTTGCGATTTATTTGTATAATAGGCATATGAACTTTCCGAAGTTCGAAAGGCAACAGCTGTACGCGATGGCAATGGCAATTCAGAGTTTGTATTGATATTGATATACTGTGATGCCGGATGAAACCAAATATCAAACTGTCTTCTGAAACCAATGTTATCGATAAAATTGAACAGCCCAATCAAAAAGGCAGCGGTCAAAATCGCAATAGTAGATAATAACACGATTCGGATCCTGCCCTTGGTAAGAACCCAAATCAATAAGCAAATAACCACAAACGTTAGCACAATATAAAAAGCTGCATCTGCTGTCATTTCTTCAACTCGCCTCGCAAAAACACGCTGTTTGTTCACCACTTGACCTTTAGTATCCAATAATTGACAAAGTGACCTGTGCACATTTAGTATTATGATGAAATGCAGCTGCTTCGTAAATAGAAGGTGACAGAAGTAATGACTGAAATCACAAGTGGTCCCATTTTATATATTGTCGTTCCATGCTACAACGAAGAAGAAATTTTATCTGAAGCTGTCAACCAGCTGGGTACTGTGCTCACTGGATTGATGGACGAAGCGCTCGTGTCCAAAAACAGTGTGCTTTTATTTGTCGACGATGGCAGCAAGGATCACACATGGGAATTGATCGAAAAATTCAATCAAGCAACTTCCTTTGTATCCGGATTGAAGTTGTCTCGCAATGTGGGTCACCAGAATGCGCTGCTCGCTGGGCTGATGACCGCAAAAGATCGGGCCGATTGCGTAATTTCCATCGACGCCGATTTGCAGGATGATGTTCGCGTGATCCGGGAATTCGTTGTGCACTATCTGGCTGGCTGCGACATTGTGTATGGCGTGCGCAGGGGACGAGAAACCGATACCGCATTTAAACGAACCACTGCACAGGCGTTCTATAAATTGTTGTCGCTGATGGGTGCTCACATCGTATATAACCATGCGGATTACCGGCTAATGAGCAGGCGGGCGCTAATGAACTTCGAGCGCTTCAAAGAAAGCAATTTATTTATCCGTGGAATTGTGCCCTTAATCGGGTTAAAATCGGCGAGCGTATATTACGATCGCCTTGAACGGATAGCGGGTGAATCGAAATACCCTCTGAAGAAAATGCTGTCGTTTGCATTTGACGGTATAACATCGTTTAGCGTAACCCCGATCCGTGCTGTGACAGTGATCGGATTTATTCTGTTTGGGATCAGTTTGCTGGCCGGCATTTATGGGATTATCTCTAAAATCCTGGGACAAGCAGTGTCCGGCTGGGCCTCTCTGATTCTGTCTGTGTGGTTTATCGGCGGCATTCAGTTGGTGTGTCTCGGCCTGATTGGCGAATACATTGGTAAAATTTATATGGAAGTGAAGGGCCGTCCCTCCTTTATCGTTGAAAAAGTGATCACTGCTCATTGCGAACCTGTTCATGCTACTGTGCCACCATATAAGCCAGCAGGCGAGAGTTAAAGCGGGGGCGAAGGTGATGATTAAACGGCTTTTGCGTTACAGTTTAGTGCGGTTCCTGTTGGTGGGCTGTATCAATACACTCATTGGCATGTCCGTTATCTATTTGCTGCTGAACCTGGCAGGGTTTAGCTACTGGATCTCCACGCTGCTTGGTAACTGCATAGGCGCTGCCTGCAGTTACCTCCTCAATAAAAAATTCACCTTCCGTTCCAACGCGAATATGGCAGTCAGTGTTTGGAAATTCCTCGTTGTAACGGTGATCAGTTACTTCCTTTCCTACTGGAGCAGCCTGCAGATCACGCAACTGGCTTTTTTGCGGGCAGGGGTCAACAATGCGGTATTGGTGCATAATTTTTCCGTTTTGTTCGGTTCCGCTTTGTATACGCTGCTGAACTATTTCGGTCACCGATTTTTTACGTTTCACAGCCCGGCGGAACAACGTACATAGGAGGACTGAGTAGTGAAACAGTTAAGACGATGGAAAATCGAATGGATTGCGGCCGCAGTGGCCGCAGTGATCCTGATTTGTATTTTGTTCGGAAAACCCTTCATTGGGATCGCGAATAACGGGGATTTTGTCCGCATCACCGGTGCTGTTGGACTGGATTATTACGATCCCAGTTTATCGGTGCACGATCAATTTTTCGGATATGCACAATCCAAATTCGCATACGCACGGTGGTTTCGGTCGGGGTATGAATCCACCCAGCTGCTGCTTGCTGCTGCTGTCTCACTGGTTGGCCGAATCATCAGCCCGCACGCATTTGATATTCGAATTCTGGCATTTTTCTATTGCCTGCTGTACCTGGGCGGTTTGGTGATGCTGATCAAATACAATAAACAAAGATCAGTGGTCACCAATTTTGTGCTAGCCGCGAGTATGGTGGTCGTATTTACTGATATCGCCTATGCAGCGTATTTCAATTCTTTTTTTGGCGAACCGTTTTCGTTGGTGGCGATGCTGTTGACGTTCGGATGCGCGTTTGCGTTGATCCAGCAGGAACAGCCGTCGAAAAAGTTGCTGTATGGTTTTTTCTTCGCCGCTCTTTGTCTATTGAGTTCCAAAACACAAAATATCCCAGTCGGCGTGCTGCTCACTGTGCTCATGCTTAGCAACCTGAAACTTTCTGCCAGCACGGCGTGGCGAAAACTCACTGTGAGATTGTCCGTTGTGCTCATGGCGCTCACTGTGGTGCTGTATTTAACTCCGCAATTCCAGCATGACAACATTTATCAGTCGGTGTTTTATGGAGTGCTCAAAGACTCCCCAAGTCCGGTGCAGGATCTGAAGTCGCTGAGCCTGTCGCCTGATTTAGCTGTGAACGCAGGAACGAATTATTATCAGAATGATACTGTTATCAAACAAACAAGTCCGATGATGGAGCAAGAGTTTTTCAGTCGTATCAGTTATGGCAAAATCGTAAAATTCTACTTGACTCATCCGAAGCGGTTGTACGACAAACTGCTTGTCTGTGGACAAAATGGGTTCTCCATTCGGCCGTATTATCTGGGCAACTACGAACAGTCGGCCATGCAGCCCTATGGCGCCTTATCCTATCGATTCAGCTGGTGGAGTGAATTCAAACGGCAAGTGCTGCCGAACAACTTAGGATTGGTCGTACTGCTTTTTGCGGCATATTTTGCTGCTCTAATCTACTATTACACGAAGGCCCGCACATTAAGGCAAAAGATCTATCTGGAAACGTTCGGGATGGTTGGACTAATCGGAATCGTATCTTTTCTGGTGCCGCTGATTGGCGATGGCGAAGCGGATCTTGGCAAACACTTATTTTTGTTTAACGTATGCTTTGACATGATGTTCATTACCAGTCTTGTCTGGTTAGTGGATAAAGGAGTCAACTTGGTGAGGAAGCGTTAGAAGTCGCAACTACAGCTGATCCACTTTCGTATCGTGAATACGCTTGAGGAGATCAGGACTGAGCCCCTCGCCGGCATAGGAGGTGAGCGGTGAAATTTCAATTTGCCGATCTCGAACTGCCTCGGCCGGGACACCTGCTGCAAGCAGCCAACTGCGGTGCAGCTCGAACAGCATCTGCCGTGCAGTTGCTGGACTGTCAGCACCTGCCCGACTTTTCACTGGAGCAAATTCTGCCTGACGGTTTGTTGTGACCACAGTGATTTCTTCTGCTAATTCAAACGCATCAAAGACAAACAACTCAAATTTGTACGCATTAGGGGAATCCGGACTAACTGGATTCCCTTTTTGATCAATCGTGTTCAGTTTCTTATGCGCTGCGTGATAGAGTAGCTGACTGTTTCCGACTTGCAGGGCAAAATCCAATCGAAATAAATGAATGGATATATTCCCATGACGATATGCCAGAGTTCCTTGTTCATCTCTGGACAGCATTAACTCGCGAGGGGCATCCGAATATTCGACCACACTCGGGCGACCATTGCTCAGGCAAAACAGCCCGATTGGCTCCTCAGGGTAAGCCCGCTCCACCGTTTTGCTAGCCGCTGGATAATTAAAATGAGCAGCTAATCCAATGAACGCCGGATCTGCCACTTTGACAAGAGCATTATCGACATTGCAGTAATACAGCCACTCCACGCCGCGGCGCTGCATGTCATCGAGTGCACCAGATCGCTTAAGCGCCGCAAAACAGTCGCCATTTCCACTCGGAGCCAGGCTGATCCGATCCTTTGCTTCTAACAAGATTTTCCCTTGGTGGTCAACAGCTGGCAATACACTTTGCTGGAAGAAAAAGATATCCTTCAAGTTATACCCGAAGTAGTTGGAGTTTCGAAAAAAGCTGATCGTACTGATGTGATTTTCCGGACTAGTCATGATGTACCACGGAATGTGTTGGTTTGCTGTGCGGGACAAGTTAAGCAACCGTTCGGCTTGCAGTTGGAAAAGGGACTTGTGAGAGGGCAAGCCAATGTCAAAGCTTCCTTTGGGCCCCGCATGACCTAACCGGCTTCCTTGACCGCCTGCGACCACGACAGCTGCCACTTTCCCCTGCCTCAGCTGCTCCCATCCTTTGTCAGCAAAAAGGGCCTGCTGGTTTTCATCAAAAGCAGCCCAATCCTGAGCCTGAATCGGGGCTATGTCGTTTATTGGAGTCTGTCTGTTCACAACAATTCGATAAAGAGAAGCCATTTGTTCGAAATCAATCGCTGCAATCTGATCCAGCAGTTTCTCCTGCGATGCAGTTGGAAGCGCCGCGTAAAACTGAAGCAGATGTTCTTGCTGATAGTCCGACAGCAGCCGTTTAACTGTGTCCAATTTGGTGTTCAACATGATTCCTCCACACAAAACCATTGTCACCCAATTTTATCATTTCTCACGGATACCAGACTTCGGATGCAAGCCCCTCTTTACAGCAGTGGCTCTAAAAGTGTAAATTTGCACTAAAAGAAACACAATCGTGGAAAATGAAAGGTGCAATCATGGCAGCCGATCAAACGACGTCATTTACAAAAGAAGTTTTTGACCAACTGATCTCCGAGAAAATCAAACTGATTCGTACTGAAGCAGACTTAACTCAGGATCGTCTTGCGGATATGATCGGGATCTCAAAGAAGACACTTGTCCAAGTAGAAAAAGGCAGGCAGACACTTGGTTTCACAGCAGCAGCGCTGGCAGCTGTACTCTTTCGCGCAGGTGACATCGTTCAGTCGCTGTTTGGGGAATCTGTCCTCGAAATTATCGATCTGATCGCCTGGAGTGCGAAATCTAAAGCCTGGTATAAAACGTTAGGCGGCAAGGTCTGGTGGTACGAGGAGAAAAAAGGCCATGCCTATGTTTTGCAAAAACATATTTTCACCGGCCATTACCGCATCATCGACTTCGACCATTATCTGCATTATTACAGTCTCGATCCGGATGAAGCAAACAAGCGGTTTAATGAACTGGAAAATTCATAGACTTACGCAAGCAGGGGGACTTTAATGACACGAGGGACAGCTTCTCTGCCGTCCCTCATTTTACTGGTTTGAACTTGTAACTTTGGATGGAATTATACCGTTATTAAATGCTCCAGGAGTGCCGCCCTCAAGTCATCCGGGATGAGTTCGCTCTTCTGTTCCTGAAAGTTAAAATAAACAGCCACCGCTTCGCCCACAGCCACCTGATAGCCGCTTGTTTCACTGTAAAGTTCGTGGCGAATGGTTAAACTCTTGTTGCCGATCGACTGAACATAAGTATCTACCCGCAGCTCTTCTCCATAGGCCACTTGTCTTAAATAGTCGCACGAAGTGCGTGCGATGATCAGGTTCCACGTCTTGGTTCCCAAACCGGGATTAACAAGTTCATACAAAGGGCGCCTGGCTTCTTCCATGTATACATAGTAAGACGCATGGTTGACGTGGCCTAAGGCATCTGTTTCGGAGAATCGCACTGGAAATTTGCACTGAAACATCCGCAATGACCCCCTATGGCAACACCCTCGATTGCTGTAACACCTTTTCGCCTTCTTTGTAGATGTCCCCTGCACCCATGGTAAGGAAGATTTGCCGTTCACCTGTCAGGAATTCATCCTGCAGCCAGCGGGTCAAATCTGACTTGGGCACATAATCAACACGCGGATGGTGTTTTCGTGTTTCCACAACCAGATCGTCAATATCAATCAACTGTTCCTTTTCTCGTTCGGAAGCGTAAATATCCGTTAAGACCACGCGATCAGCCGATTCGAATGCCTGGGCAAAATCGCACAACAGATTCTTCGTGCGGGAGTATGTATGGGGTTGAAAGATTGAAATGACTTCCGATTGCGGAAAATGCTCTTTGACGGCGCTAAGCGTCACACGAATCTCAGTTGGATGATGCGCATAATCGTCGTACAGCAGGTGATGATTCAATTCTCCCTTATATTCCAGCCGGCGTTTCACGCCGCAATAACCGGCCACTGATTGCTGAATGCTGTCAAATGGCACTCCATAAATTAATCCAACGCTGACTACTGCCAGCACGTTTTCGATGTTATGGTCTCCCATCAGCTGGGTTTTCACAATCCCCAGCCGCTCGCCAAACGCGTAAACTTCAATCACTCCCGGCTCCAGTTTGACTCCCACAATATCATTCCCGGACTCCAAACCATAAGTGATTTTACGGCAGGTGGATTCCAACGTGGCCGCGAGGTTATCGCCGCAAACAATCAGCACTCCGTCTGCGGGCAAAGTACTGGCCAACTGTTGAAATGCGTGGTACACATCTTCCAGATCCTTGAAATAGTCAGGATGATCAAAATCCACGTTCGTTACAACCATTACGCGGCCTTCATATTCCAGAAAATGTCGTTTATATTCGCAGGCTTCGACCACCAACAAGGAACTCTGGCCAGATCGGTTATTACTGCCCAGCGACTCTATGTAAGAACCTACGACAATAGTCGGGTCCAGATTGGCTTGCATTAGCAAGGTTCCAACTAATCCTGTGGTAGTCGTTTTGCCATGAGTTCCTGTGATGAGAATAGATTCATGTTCACGCGTAAGTTTACCGAGCAATTCAGGGTAGGAATACACGGGGATTCCTAGTTGCTTTGCCCGCCTGATCTCCGGGTGAGTTTCATTGTATGCAGCTGATGCGCAAACGAAATCAACCCCTTCGACGTTCGCAGGGTCAAAAGGGGCTGCCTGCAGACCGACCTGTTCGAGCAATGAATCGGTAAAAAACGTATCAGAAACATCGCTCCCAGTGACGTGATGTCCCTTCGTTTTGTACACTTGTGCCAGTGATGACACGCCCGAACCTTTGATCCCAGTAAAGTGAATCTTCATCATTCCAATTTGCCCCCAAATCCATTTCTCTCTCTCATCAACTAGTTTGCCCTTCCAGGTGAAATTTTACAACTGTAAAATTCGATAGCAGGGCAAATGGAAGCTGATTGTTGAATCAAATCAGTTGCTAGAGTTAACCGGCCAGACGATAGAAACAGCTTGTGTGTCAGGCTGTAAATAAGAACGCAGTCGATCATTAACCTGACCAGGCGTCATCGCTTGCAAGGTAGGCAAGGTGTCCAGGTAGTCAATTCCCTTGAACCGATAGGACGGAATCTGACGCGCAACCAATTGCGGCGAATCAATGGCTTCCAAAAACTTGCCAATCAATTTTCGTCTGCCAATTTCAAACAGTTCCTCAGACAAGCCTTCCGCCTGGATCTGTTTGAGCCGCTCATTGATGGTGCTGATCAACCGGTCAGGCTCAGGCGATTGTCCGCCAATAACGGAGAATGAGTAAGCAGGCGTCGCCTCGTACTCCCAGGAGAAGCCCCGATCGATCAGACCTGCATCATACAACTCATTAAACAGATTCGCGCTTCTGGAAAACAAGGCGTCCAACGCGACAGCAGTCACCAGTTCCTTCTCTAATAAAGCTCTGCCCCGCAATGTCTCATTCGGCTCCTTGTAACCGAACAACACGCGCGGGATCGACACAGACAAGCGGTTCTCCACCCGCCGCTTCGCTACAGTGGCTGGCTCTTGGGGATAGATGCGCCTAATCTCCTCTTGCGGATCAAACTGTTTTTTCTCTTGATTTCTCCGAACCTGATCCAGCACGACATCAGGATCGACAGGTCCGACAACTGTTAAAATCATATTGCTGGGATGGTAAAACGTACGGTAACAGGTGAGTAAAGTTTCCTTCGTGATTTTACTAATGCTTTCCACAGTTCCAGCAATGTCAATTTTGACTGGATGGTCATGGAACAAGCCCTGAAGCACACCAAAAAATGAGCGCCAATCCGGATTGTCATCATACATGCGGATCTCTTGTCCAATGATGCCCTTCTCTTTGTCCACATTCTCATCTGTTAGATAGGTTCGTTGAACGAAGTCGATTAATGTCTCAATATGTTCGGAAATATGCTCAGTAGCCGAAAATAAATAGGTGGTCATGTCGAATGTCGTAAAAGCGTTGGCAGACGCACCGTACCTGGCAAACCGTTGGAACACGTCTCCGTCTTCCTCTTCAAACATTTTATGTTCTAAAAAGTGGGCGATCCCATCCGGCACTACAGTAGGCTGCTGCTGCCCTGGAATGATAAACTCGCGATCAATGGAGCCATAATCGGTGGAGAATGTGGCAAAGACCTGGTTAAACTTGGGCTTCGGCATAATTGCCACACGAAGCCCGTTGGGCAGTGTTTCTTCCACCAGCGACTCGCCAATTTGGTCATAATCGTATTTTTTCATGAAGTAACCACCTCACTTAATTCTAGTTTCGTAAAAAGTACACTGTATTTTCCTTAATTCGCTGTGCAATGTTTGTTACGTCCTCAAGCGTTACCTGGTTTACATCCTCAATCAGCGAATCCAACGTCCGGCCGCGCCCAGTCAATTTGCTGTTGATTTCAAGATCAATCACCGTATCCGGTGAATCATTGGCTGTTCGGTATTGATTAAGCAGCGACTGTTTGGCGAAATGCATTTCTGTTTCACTAATTTCACCCTTGCGCATCGCTTCCAGCTGCTGATCGATAATCTGTTTGGCCTGATCGAAATTCTCGACCTCGATGCCCGACTGAATGTACATCAAACCGGAAAAACCATCCAGTCTGCTGCGAACGTAATAGCACAGGGATGCTTTTTCCCGGACGTTGATAAATAACTTGGAGGTGGCAGAGCCGCCCAATATCGCATTGTAAACCACTAACGCTGGATAATCCTCTTGTTCGTATGTGGTCGACGTCTGATAACCGATGTTTAACTTCCCTTGATTAATATCCTGCTTATCTACTACTTGCTTCACGTCGCCTTGCGCTGCAAATCGCTCCAATTGCGGGATGATTCTCGTTTGCGATCTGGCAGCTGGCAGCAGGTTCTGCCATGCAGAGAACACACTGTCTGGATCGACGTTTCCTACGATCATCACTTGCACCGGACAGTGGTTTTGCATGTTCAGGTATGTATGGGCCAATGACTCTCCAGTTATCGCGCCGAGCTGCGGGGCTGTTCCTTGTCTGGACAGCGAGAAACGATACCCTTTACCCATCTCTTCCAAACAGCGTTCTGCCGCAAATGCCATTTTATCATCAAACAGCGACTCAATCCGTTTGCGGTGCTGCTCTTTTTCCTTGTTTACTTCCTCAGCGTTAAACGCCCCGCCAGTAAAATGGGGATGAAACAAGACATCACTAAGCAAAGAGACACTTTGTCCAAAGACATCTTCGTTTCCGCCCAGAAATTTTTCATTGACGACCTTGAGCGTGAACGACGGAAGTTGAACGCTTCCTTTTTTCCCTACCCCAAACGCCAGACTTGCACCGTACAACCGCGCCAATTCCTTCTGAATAGCGTCAGCGGTCGGGAACCGTTCACTGCCGCGCATCATTACATAAGGAAGCAACGCATTTGCAGTATGTGTTTCTTCTTCAAGGGGAACCAGGAATTGTACACCAATGGTTGTAATTTTAAACTGGTCTGTCGGAATCACCATCAGGTCAATTCCATTCAAATTGCGCACTTGTGGCGTGATCATGCTTCACCTGTCCTTCCGGATGCCTCAATCCTCTAATTTCACAAAAACGTGTACCGTTTATCCATATGCAAAAAGTACACTTCTGTCAACATATATTTCCCCTACTGCGGTGTGTTCAAAAAGCGGCAAACAATCCGCCGTGAAGTTCTTGCCACTTTTTGAATAACCTCTACTAGTATCTGCCTAAGAAGATGAGAAAAACCAACAATAAAGGGGGAATCTTGCAAGCGCTTAGTTACAGCTCAAAAAAGCACTCGCAGCAGAATCCCCCATATTTTCCACGTCGCAATGAATAACACATAACTTTCTGACAGTTCGCGATTTGCAGATTGAAGCATCAACCTCGCTTGACTTGACTTCTTCCAGCTGCTTGAGCCACATCGAAATCCAGTTTCGTCACTACGGCGCTCTCGCGTATCCAACTCTGTACATCGCGATTCATCGCCGGAAATACGTACTTGGGTGTTCCATAAAGATTCAAGCACTGTTTTTTAGACATCGAGTGACGAGACTTACAGTGGTAATTAGTCAAGATTTCCATTAGCTCTCCGCAAGCAGGACATTGAAACATAGTCACACATTCCTCCTAATGGGCTGCTTCGTCCAAATAAGGGTGGTGCAAGTTCCAGAATAACGCAGGCTATGAGATTGTACTTTCACTGTACTTCAAGATTTATGTGCTTACAAGTGGATGTAGTCCCCACTTTTATTGATATTTCGTAAACACAAAGAGCAGGCTAGGCCTGCTCAAATACTTGCAATATTCTTTGCAGTTCAGTGGGTTCTTCGTTTGCAAAATGTTTTTTGGCCCAAGCCATCATCTCGCTTTTGGTAAAGAAATCGTAAGTCGTCTCACCAAATGTGGAAGAAAGTTCAGATACTACGATGTGTTTCCCGTTGATTAATATGTTCATTTGGTTCCAATTATCATGCTTGTAAACTTGCAACTGCCGTTTCAATCTGCCACCTGCTTTCCCTCTGTGCCCAAACAACTATGGCTCGATTGTAACCGAAAGCAGTTGGGTTAGGCAAACTTCCGAGTGACTTCTACATGATAAAAGGAAGGGTCTCAAAGCTGCTGCCCAAAACGGACGACGAATCCCCGCCGATCCATTGATCGATGACCGTGGCATAAACGCTGCGGAAATCAATCTGATACTTCAAATCTCCGTTATCCAGTTGTGTAAGGCTTGGCGCTTCCCCGTAAAGGCCGCCTTTTACACGGCCCCCAATCACGAACATCGGGGCTGCCGTACCATGATCCGTCCCGCCGCTGCCATTTTCCTTCACTCGCCTGCCAAACTCGGACCAGCACACGATTACCACTCGATCTTGCAAGTTTGCTGCCGTCAGATCCTGATAAAAAGCGGCCAAACTGTTGCCGAGATCAGCAAGCGTTTGTTGATGTGCCGTTTTTTCATTCGCATGGTCGTCGAAGCCGCCCAGTGAGGTATAGAAGATTTGGCTGTTTGAGCCTCCCAACATCATCTTGGAGACCATTTGCAGCTGGCTGCTGAAATTCGACTTCGGATAAGTCACTCCTGTCAATTTCACTTGGTTATTCAACTGCTGGAGCGCATCGACTGCATCCCATGTGCTTTGGCCCTTGGCACGGACAAACGCCAAATCCTTTGCTTGAATCGCAGGATTATACATCGCGTTGTACGCTTTAAAAAAGGCATCGTTCTCCGTAAATGACTTGCCCAATTTCCCGCCAATCTGGAATTTAAATGAATCAATCGATTGAATGGCTGGTACTTGTGCGGTGCGCCCGATTAGTGCTTTTGGCAATGTGCCGCCTATCGACACTGCGCGCAGCGGATTCGTGCTGAAGTGCGCAGTCTGATCAAGGTAATCCCCCAGCCAGCCGGTATTTTTAAATTTATTGGCATCCGCTGTCCACCAAATATCCATTGAACGAAAATGAGAGTGGTCTGGATTCGGATAACCGGCCCCTTCAATAATCGCCAAATTCCCTTGGTCATAAAGCTGCTTAAATCCCTGCAGCGCCGGATGGAAGCCAAGCTGATCGTTTATCGGAAGCGCTTGCGATTGCGGGATAGCCAAATTGGGCCGTGAATCATAATAAACACCGCTGCTGTATGGAACCACTGTATTAAGACCATCATTTCCACCGAACAATTGCACGACTACCAGCGTGCGATCCTTGATGACCGGCTGTGCGGCGGCCTTAAGATGTTTCGACTCCAGCAGTGCGTAAGGTCCGGCAATTCCAAGCACCGCCAGCGCCCCCGCTCCCCGGATGACAAACTGTCTTCTCGTAAGTTTCATCACAGTGACGCCTCCTATTTCATGAGCGCTTCGGGCGCTGAAAACGCGAGATGCAGGACCTCTTTGAGATGCTGCTGCTGTCTGGTTTTGTCGTTGCTGCTTGGCAAATTGCTATAAGCTGCAAATGAGTTAAGTGTCTCAGCGCTCGCATCCGGAATTCCTGCCAGCTGCAAAGCGCGGTCCACAATGTTGTTGTCTGGAAACAGTTTGGCTATGTCACATTGGTTCACCACACGCTCGACAAAGTTAAAACGGCCAAGCATGGTGGTGGCATTTAACCAGGCGGGACCACCCGGCCAGCCCGCTACATTCGGGGAATTAAATAAATCCTGTCCCAGTAATTTCACAGTATATGCCGAGTCCTGATCGGACACTGTGGATGGTACGCTTCTGATGAGCTGCACCACATAATCAACCGGACTCTTGATCAATGATCGATAAGCGGAATCAGACAAGAATTCATTTGAGGTCAAAATTGCTCTTAAAAATGGTTTGATTTCAAAATTTAGCTGCTTTAATAATTGCGCATACTTATTCACTACTTGATCAGACGGATTGGGGATAACAAAATTGACCAGAAATTTCCGAGCCAAAAATTGCAAAGCCGCCGGTTTTGATAACACCAGATCGATAAACTGATCTCCATCAAAATTGCCTGTTTGGCCCAGAATCGTCTTCGTTCCATCGTCATGAAGAGATTTGACAAACGTTGCATTGTAATTTTGATCCAATCGCAGGCCAGTAAAAGCGCGAGCAGCCTCACGAACATCAGTCTCGTTGTAATTGCCAATTCCCAAAGAAAACAGTTCCATGAATTCGCGCGCGTAGTTTTCATTTGGCGCTTTTTTCACGTTGGAACGTCCGTCTAGCCAGATCAACATCGCCGGGTCCCGTGTAACCGCTTTCGCTAAATCTCGAAAATTACCCAAGGCATGCTTACGAAAAAGATCGTATTGCCATTCCATTAACAACGGCCGCCCCACCTTGCTGATCGCAGACGTGAAGTGGTTGTGCCAGAACAGGATCATGCGTTCCAAAACTGGATTTACACCATCTGTCATGCGATGAATCCACCAGGCTTGGAGCGGAGCGATTCCCTGTTTGTTTTTATCCTCGAGATCAAGGGGCAGGAGATCTTGATCGACAGGAGCACCCAGCAGTGAATCTACTATTGCCTGATAATCTTTGCCGTTGGCCGATAGGATTTCTGCCGGAGTTGCACCAAATCCCGCCCGACCGAACAAGTGTCGAATCCATTTGTCCTCTATGGATGGCATCACAAATCCCTCCAAATTTTGTTAATTACAGTATAACAAGTGTTTGCGTAATTTGTGTGAAAAGTCTTGAAATTACTGAATAAAAGTTTACAACACTAGACACAAGCTGCATCAAAAATCACCCATCATGTTTTGCAGTTTTTCCGAATAATGTAACATGAG
>JAQBPP010000024.1 GCA_028287455.1 Bacilli bacterium
GCTCTTTGGCGGTCATATCCATAGAGGTTGAGCGCAGGTACTGTAGGATGGAAATCATAAACAGAACAAATTCTTCATTGTGGAATTCAGAGGATGATTGCGATATCCGAATATGAAATCTCTCAAACAGTGAGTTTATTTCAGGACTCCTGTTCTCTTGTTTGAAAATTTGCCTGGTTAATTTTTCCTTCCAAATACAATGGAAGTAACCGCGGAATTTGGGAAAGGCCTGCAGGTAGGAATCTAGATAAACCGGATCAAGGTTTAGCACCGTCCTGACATATCGCGTAGAATTCGTATTCATCCGAACGCGATGAAGCTGAAACGGTTGAAAAAAGATCAACGTTCCGTTGGAAACAGGATGAATTTTCTGTTCAAGCACGATATGGCCTGAACCTTCATGAATGAAGAGGAATTCCATGCCTTGATGCGAATGAAAATTATCCCACTCCTCCCCGGTTGTTCTTGTATCGCGATAATTTAAGATGAACGGCTTGCTTGTTAAGTTGACAAACTCAATTAGCTTCATCAGGATCCCCCGGATATTAAAAACCGAAATTTCACTATATTTTAACATAAGAGAAAATAAAAAGTTGGACATTTTTTGGGCCATTGCCTGCAGTGAATAGTTTCCTTACTAAAACCGCAATTTACCAACATTTTAGCGCAAAGAAAACAAACTATAAAATTGTATAGTAGATATAGTAGGGAAGCAAAATTCGATTTGATGTAAGCGCTTTATTATGTTAGGTTCGGATTTTGCTATTCCCAAAAAGGGGGAGGAATTACATTTGAGAAAAATATGCTCGTATTTTTTAGTTTTGGCATTAATCGTTACTGTGTTTGTTGCATGTTCTTCACCGCCACCAGCCGTCGACACTGTTAGCAAGGATCCAGTTACTTTAACAGTATATACCTACTTTATGAACATCAGTGATGACGAAATCAATCAATATCTGGTGCAACCACTTAAAGAAAAATATCCGAATATTACATTAAATTTCATTCGGAAAGGAGTTCCCAAGGATGTGGTGGCCTCCGATACTATTCCCGATATTGCGATCACTTCCAATTCCCGCTTCCAGGAATTTCAGGATTTAGATTTTCCTCTGGATCTCCGAGATTCTATCAAAAAATACAACGTTGATTTAAACAAGTTTGTGCCGGTCAATATGGAAACTATCAAAGAAAAAGGGACGAATGGTGAAATTTATGGGATTCCATTTGTTATGAATCACCAGGTGATCTTCTATAACAAAGATGTTTTCGACACACTAGGTGTTCCCTACCCGAAAGACGGGATGACTTGGGATGATGTGCTGGCTCTCGATAAAAAGTTAACCCGCAATGTTGGAGGTGTTCAATATATTGGAATGAGTCCTACGAATCCCGAAACTTTAGCCCGCCAGTTGTCACTGTCGTATGTTGATCCGACTACAAACAAAGCTTTAATTAATAATGATCAGTGGAAATCGATTTTAAGCTTATTACAGCAGTTTTACCAGATACCAGGCTTCATAAATGGGGATAAATACTCCTACAGTTGGGATGATTTTACAAAAGGCCGCCACGTAGCCATGACATTAGGATGGATTATCGATCAGGGAACAGCGCTGCAAACGCTCTATCAAAGCGATACTACAATGAACTTTGATATTGTCAGTTTTCCCAGCAATAAACAAAAACCTGGTATTGGCATGGATCCAGGTGCCCAATTACTATTGGTTTCCAAAGCGAGTCAGCATAAAGATGCTGCTTTTCAAGTAGCTTCCTTCTTTGCCTCCGAACAAGTGCAGTCGATTTTAAACAAAAACGGACGATTAACAATTTTGAATAACCCGGATATCAAAAAAGACTTTGATGCCAATTTATCTGTTATGCAAGGCAAAAACTTAAAGGGTGCTCTTAGCATGACGCCTGCAGTTCCGATTAAACCGACTAAATATGATGCCATTGTTGTCAATACGATGAATGGTTTATCCAAGGAACTTGCGACAGGTTCGAAAGATATCAATACGATTTTGCAAGATGCACAGGATGCTGCTGATAAGGGAATCGCGACCGCTGTTGCACAAAATTAGACAATATCCGATGGAGGAGATGAAAAATCATATAAATGAAGAAACTGAGTGGGCTGCTGTATATCTGTATTGCTTTAGTGATAATTACGGGCTGTTTCGGAAACAAGTCGTCAATCTCTAAGAGTGAGGGTGGTTCAGCGGTGGATAGCAACTCAATAACGGATAAAGTCATAGCCGGTTATCAAGGCTGGTTTTCTGCGCATGGCGACGGGTCCCCTTTTAACCAGTGGATCCATTGGGCCAAGGGCGGGCACTACAATACGAATGACGGAATGCCGTCACCCAGTAATTTAACATTTGAGTTATACCCGGATGTTCGGGAGTATTCTCAATCTTCGCTTTTTCAGACGGGGTTTGCTCCTCTTGGTGACGGGAACCCGGCTAAACTGTTTTCCTCCGATTCGGCTGATGTAGTGAACAAACATTTTAGTTGGATGCAAACATATGGAATTGATGGAGTGGCGTTGCAACGGTTTGGGAATGGATTAACAAACTCTCGCACCAAACAATTGCGTGACGATATTGCCGAAAAGGTCAAACACGCGGCAGAAACCTACGGCCGAATTTTTTATGTTATGTATGACATATCCGGGATGAATGAAAACACCTTTGTACAGGAGATTAAAAATGATTGGACCGGTACAATGACC
>JAQBPP010000029.1 GCA_028287455.1 Bacilli bacterium
GGAAGCGTTTGAATCAGTATGCAACAACTGACCTGCTATCGTTTTGTCTAAAGCCACATTTGAAGGAGAAATTAGTTGCAAATTTTTATTGATGATTTGAATCTGACTTTGTCCATCTGTTGCTAACAATGAATTACTTATGATCGATTGAACTGTACTAGAATTTACCATTACAACGAGTGTGCCATCTAATACCTGATTAAAAAGAGGAAATGAAGTAAGAAATGTGATTTCTTTTTCTGAATCATTGTTTCTTACCTTAACATTTTGTGTCGGGATTACAGAAAAATCATTGCGCGGAAATTGATTGAGCCAATCAGTTAAACCCTCTCCTTCGTATTTGTAGAAATGTTCGAAGAAAAAATCAGCCTGATATAAGCCATCCGATCGGATAATTACACCTGTTTTTGGATAGTAAACAAATACATCGTCAATAAATTTGTCAGTGTTTTTAATGCGTGATAAAAGGGTTATCGCATCTTGCAGCTTCGTGTAATCAGTTTCAGAACCGCTCAATGACAACACACTTTGATACATCATGTTTTTTGTATCCTCTAATTTCTGATCCAACGTATCAGACATTCTGCTTAATATTAACGCATTATTATGCTGAACTTCTTTTTGCATGGAATTTGAAAACAAAACGTAGGAAAGAAATCCTAATCCAAGAATCGGGATCAAAATTACCAGGATATAGGAGAATAAAAATTTGTAAAAGATATTCGTACGCAGGATTGGTTTATAGTCGAACATCGTCATCTTATCATCTCCAGCAAAAAGTTTATCGATCGGCGAGTTCGAAAAAACAAGATCATTTGAAAAACCGAGATGATCGTTTAGATCAATTAAATGAAATATGGAGATACAGGGGAAAATTTGAGATTTACAAAAGATGAATCCGCTTCCATTATTGAATCAAATCGAGGCGAAAGGAGCAAGAGAACAGTGTTAGGGCTAAAAATTCAGACACCCGCAATTGAATCTGTTCAACGAGCCAAACTCAGCGATTACATTACAAAAATAATCCGAGACCGTTATTTGCTTCTAATGCTTCTGCCTGGTTTAGTGTATTTCATTTTATTTAAATATTGGCCCATGTATGGGATTGTCATTTCTTTTGAAGATTATAACCTGTTTAAAGGGATCTCAGGAAGTCCATGGGTTGGATTGCAGAATTTTATTGAGTTTTTTCAAAGCCCTGATGCATTCAAATTAATCCGCAACACTTTTTTAATTAGTTTTTATAATCTCATCTTCGGATTTCCAGCCCCGATCCTGCTGGCCATTGCTTTTAATGAGTTTATAGGAAAATATACCAAACGCATCACTCAATCCATTACTTTTTTACCACACTTTATCTCCACAGTAGTTATTGCTGGCCTTGTGGTCAACTTCCTGTCTCCAGAAACGGGCATTGTAAATAAGTGGCTCCATGATTTCTTTGGCGTTAGTCCAATTAACTTTATGATGGATCCTAAGTATTTTCGGAGTATTTATGTATCCATGAATATATGGAAAGACATTGGGTGGGGTTCAATCATTTATCTTGCTGCATTAACCGGAATAAATGGCGAGTTATACGAAGCAGCAAAAATAGATGGGGCTAATCGCTTTCGCCAGACCTGGCATATCACATTGCCCGGGATTCTCCCAACTGTGGTCATTATGTTGATTTTACAGTTAGGGCATTTAATGGAAGTGGGCGCTGAAACGATCATTCTTCTGTATAATCCTTCCACTTATGACACTTCAGACATCCTAAGTACATTTGTCTACCGCCGTGGATTAGTGGGAACTGATTACAGCTTTGCTGCTGCAGTAGACCTATTTAATTCGCTGGTAGGTATTGTCCTGATTTTCCTTGCAAATCGGTTGAGTCGCAAACTAACAGAACACAGTTTATGGTGAGGAGAAAGATTAATGCGAATAAGGATGGGTTGGGACGATATCGCATTTAAAACATGCAGCATAATCATTGTGTGGGTGGTTGTCATCGCAACACTTTATCCGTTTTTATATGTTTTTTCTTCATCGATCAGCAATCCTGTCGCTGTCCTGCAAAATAAAGTCTGGTTATGGCCTGTTGGTTTCAGTACTGAGGCCTATAAAGAGCTTTTGTCTTATCCTCCAATCAAAGTCGGGTATGAAAATACATTGTTTTATACAATTGTTGGCACCGCAATGAATATTACACTTTCATCGCTGATGGCCTATTCATTATCCCGCAAAAATTTGATTTTCCGCAACTTTTTCATCCTGGTTGTTACTTTCACTCTACTATTTAGTGGAGGGTTGATTCCAACTTATCTTGTTGTAAAAAATGTTGGCCTGATTAACACTCGTTGGTCTCTGATTATTCCAACATTGATTAGTGCCTGGAATCTGTTTTTATTAAAAACATTTTTCGAAAATATTCCGAAGGAATTAGAAGAAGCGGCTGTGATGGATGGCTGCTCGGATTTGCAGACTTTTTACAGGATTATTGTTCCTTTATCAATGCCAGCAATTACAACCATTACATTATTTTACGCGGTAGGGCACTGGAACAGTTATTTTAATGCATTAATCTATCTTAATGATCCAAACTTGTTTCCCATTCAAATTTTTTTGCGTGACATTGTCATCGGCAGCCAGTCGACTGCCGCTGTTGATACGGTCACCTCTGTCAACAGCTCCATCATGACAGAGTCCCTTAAATACACCACCATCATGATTGTCTCCATTCCGATCATACTGGTGTATCCGTTTATCCAGCGGCACTTTGTTAATGGAATCATGATCGGTTCAGTAAAAGGATAAATGTTTAACCAGTTAATAAAGCCATTCGCTTTATTATAAAAAGTGTACAAAACCAAACCCAGGAAGGAATGTTACCGTAAATGACCAGATGGAGAACAGGTCTGTCAGTTTTTTTGCTATGCGCTACCATGATTGCAGTAGTTGCGGGGTGCGGCAGTTCATCAACCGCGTCACAGAATTCAAATTCATCCAATCTTCTTCATCAACCAGCAGTGACAAATTGCCATTAGTTCAACCGCCAGTAACCATTGATTATTTGATGTCGGAAAACTCGACAGAACCGGTGGTTGCAACTGCACCCGTTTTGGCTGAACTAGCCAAAAGGACAGGTGTGAATTTTAACTTTATGAATACGGATTCCTCCAGCTATGCAGATAAGTTTAAAATTACCTTGGCCTCCGGAAAATTGCCCGATATTATGTATTCCACTCGTGATGATATGAAATTGTACGGTCCACAAGGAGCATTTTTACCACTGGATGATTTATTGCAAAAGTATGGTCAAAACATTCTTGCGGCTATGAAGCAACGTGGAATCTATAATGATATGAAAGCTGCTGACGGACATATTTATGGATTGCCCAAAATCCGGGAAAGTATCATGGCAAATGCATGGATCGTACGTCAAGACTGGTTAGACCAATATGGGATCAAAACGCCAACCAACTTGGATGAATACTATAACATGCTGAAAACGATTAAGGATAAGGATCCAGCTGGCAACGGCTCTACAATTCCATTAGGTGTGTTTGGCGGTGCTGGTGCTTTTCAGGATATTTATGCTGATTATGGCACAGATTCCGGTTTCTTCCTTAAAGATGGAAAGATGGTTTACGGTCCTGCCATGCCGCAAATGAAGGATGCACTTGCCTATGTACACAAATTGTATGCGGACAAATTAGTGGACCAGGATTTTGCTGTTTTATCGAAAACACAGTGGCAGGCGAGGGGCTCGAATGGTCAATATGGAGCCATTATCTATAATCCACAGCGCACTGATTATTTCACCCAGATTTTACAACAGCAGAACCCCAAAGCGAAAATGATCGCCATACCACCGCTTAAAGGCACAGACGGCAAGCAGATCGCTGTGCAGCAAGCTTTGATTGGCAATGTAGCTGTACTCTCGAAGGATACCAAAAATGCGGAACTCTTGATTAAATTGTTCAACTATGTGTTTAGCCCTGAGGGTCAGAACTTAATGAGTTTTGGCATTTTAGGAGATTCTTACCAAGTGACTAACGGCCAACCCAGCTATACAAACAAGATGTTTCAAAAGACAACCACCACTTATCAAGACATGTACCACCAATATGGAATGTTTGGCTGGACTATACCAGTCAATCCTGTCGATAAGATAGACGAACAAATGTACAAAGGCACTTTGACAGATGATGCCCTCAAATTGCAAGATAATTACTATCTGAAGACTTACCCCTATCCATCACTGTCGTTTACAGATCAAGAAAATGCCGTTTTGAAAAGCAAGTTTACCTCAATTAAAGATATAACCAGTCAATATCAATTGAAATACATCACGGGACAGGACTCTTTGGACAACTGGAACGGTTTTATCAATCAGTTAAAAGCGGCAGGATTAGATGAAGTAACCAAAATTTATAATGACGCTTATGTTCGGTATTCAAAATAAAAGCACTTTTTCCAAATCGTTGAAGTGAGGATACAATACTCGCTTCAACGATTTTGATTTTAACTATCAGTGTCGATCGTATTGGCGATTATTTCCACTCCGAGAGGGGTTGAGCTGACGTCAGCTGAGGGGTGACCGGTTGACCGTTTAAAATTGGATTAAATACCACAGTAATCGTTGCACTGGTTACACCGCTGAGATGGATCGCAAGCTTCCTGATGCCTTTGTTGTCTTTTTGCCCGGTGGGATTCGGCGAGCTGGGCAGCGGTGCGGCATCCATCACTGTAAAGGTTCCTTTTTCCGGAGACAGGATTCGAACGCTCAATTTTTTACCTGATTGGGTCAAAGCAGCCGTTTTGCCGTCCGGACTCAGCTGGATTTGCGCAGCAGTGTGCATAAACCACCACACATCTGCAGACTCTTTCAGCTGCACCTCATCCTGCAGCACCACTTCCTGGCGATTGTCAGGCAGCTGCAGTCCTCTTTTGACAGTACTTGCCTGCTGATCGTATGCAGTGGTCAAGTCCGCAATCGCAAATGCTTTTTGCGGAGTTGATGAAAAGGACACAATTTTCCCGATTGCTTTGCTGTTTTGATCGGGTCCTTGACCCGGGTTGATCAGTAGTAGGTTCTGGCCTTCCGCCCGTTTTCTGTAGTAGTTCCAGCGTCCGGTTTTCATATCGAAATAGCCAGGCAGGTTGTAATCATCAGGACCGAGTTCCACTGCCCACCTGACGCCGAGCGCATCAAGCACAAAATCGCCCACATCCAGATCGCCATGATTGGCCTGATTATCGCCTGTATGAAGAGCTGCAAAGATCGCATTTGGATCGTCCCACTTGCTGCGCATGGTGACGAGTTCAGTTGCCGGGTCAACATAATGTTTATCTAAAGGAAGTCCTGTTTCCACTGGGCTTTTGAATTGCGCACGCTGATACCAGATTAAATCAAGAGGTTTGTTTCCTTTTAGAGCAAAGTACATCAGATCAGGTTCCTTGTATTTCGCTGCCAGCCAAAACAATTGCGGGGAATATGTGATCGAGCCAGCACCCGCGTCCCCTAAATTAAACGATCCGCCGGCACCTGTCATATAAATGGGATAATAGCCCGTTTGCGACAACCCTGACATTTGGGATAAACCGTAATCCGTTCCCAGTGCTGTATCCATCGAAGAAATAAAATATGCCATATAACTGGTGGCATAGTCCCAATAGCCGGGCCCTTCAGGCATTCCCCCATCTGGTGCATATACAGCTAACGACTTCTGAATCGACTGCACCGCATCCTGTAAGATTTCGCCTGCCATTGCTTGTGTCTGCGGCGATTCATCCGCAATGGCCAATGCCCCAACACCAATTCCGCCATTGACGACCGTGTTCCAATTGTTGTTGGTATCTTTCCAAAACACTGTATTTGACGGCCCCTTTGTCACACCGCGGTATACATTCAGCGCAGGAGTCAGACCCTTTTGCACAATCGCCGTCTGCAAAGTGGTTTTTTGATCAGGTGTCAGGTAATCATAAAGCCAGTCATAGCCAATCGCTGCTGCATTTGTCATTTCAGCAGTGTCCAGGAAATGCGGCGGATGCCAATCCGCAAACTTCTGATTATCCGCGACTGTGCTCAATTCTTCCCACGCCCGGTCTGCATAGATGCGATTACCAGTGATGCGATACATAAGCGACAAATCGATCGTACGCGTTAACACGGTACGGCTAATATCCAGCAGCCGCACCCCATCGGGCAATTCATATTTCACCACCGGCTGCGGCAAGATCTTGTCAGCTGCAGTTTTTAAACTGGAAAACCATCGCTGCATATTCGGATCCGTTTTTACTTCCGCCTGAATGCGCTTGAAGTCATCTGCCGTTGCCATAAGCCGCGGGTGTTGTTTATGCGGGGATTTCTTCAGTAAATCTTGCAAAATCGTCTGCGCCTGAACTGATCGGTAGTCAGCAACATGCACATTCGTATTTAGTTTTTGCTGGGGTTGGGATGCAGCTGGTGAGCATCCGGAGAAAATCAACACCATCAATAATAATGACAAAGGAATTGAGAAATTTACAAACACCTTTTGCTTCAAAACGCCACGTCCTCTTGCCTTCCTCCGCTGGAACAGATTCAATTCATATAAGTTGGCAACGTAGGTAAACGTTTTTCCAACCAATCCAGAGCATTTTGCACACCATTTTCCGCCTTGATACGCTTTCCCATTTCGGCCGCTTTGTCTCTAACAGATTCATTTTGCAACTCCTGAATAGCTCTGGTCAGATTTTCTTTAGTCAATTTAGGAAAAGGGATATGTCGTCCGATATTAAGTTCCGTAATTCTTTCTCCCCAAAAGGGCTGATCGCCATAAGTCGAACAAATAATGGAAGGCGTCCCCGATTCCAAAGCAGTGTGGGTCGTACCCGCTCCTCCGTGGTGTATCACACAACTGCAGCGAGGAAACAACGATACGTGGTCAGCTGACTTGATCATAAATACAGAATCGGGCAGCGGAGTGCCTCCCGCAGTCATGTTGGACCAGCCAGAGGCGAGAATCGCTCTCGTATTCAATGATTGTGTGATGTCCAAAACCATATCGATCATTTTCTGCGGCTCCAGTACCGGAAGACTGCCAAAACCGAAATAAATGGGAGCCTGACCACGTTCCAGCCACTCTGCAAGGTCGTCGTTTAATTTTTCTTTTGCATGTTCGTGTGTATATTTGTCATTCATTTTCAATTGACCCGTGATAAAGTTGTGATCGCCCCAGTCTTTCGGATGAGGAATTATGGAGGGGCTGTAGGCATGGAGAATGGGAATCTGCTGCTGGGCGATATTTCTAAATACTGAACCGCGAAGCGGCTCAAGACTCAGCTTGGAACGCCATTCGTTTATATCATCCGCGTCTGATTTCTGCCACACTTTGGAAAATACTTGGTGCGTGAGCTGATTCAGGAATCCGAACGGCAGACGTTTGGCCCTCACCAGGAATTGAGGAAATTCTCTTGTAGCCGAAACGATTGGAAAAGGAGTGGCCAGTACAAACGGTTTCTTCAGTTTTTCGGACAAGGTTGCAATTTGGGATAACAACAGGGGGTGAACGATTATCAGTTCGCAGTCCTGGCATGCAGAAAGTATAACCCTTTGACGATCGTACCGTATCTCATGACTGATCTGCTGTAACGCATTCATAAATTCCTTTACGTTGCCAGATGCCATCCACCTCCGTCCCTTGTCGGATTCAAGAACCTGTTGGGTGTCTCCGACCAAAGAATGAACAGACACCGGGAATTGTTTGAGATAGCTTTCGAAGTTCATGGGCGCGGCCAGAGTGACTTGGTGGCCTAATTCTTGCAATCCAAGCGCGAGAGCTAGAAATGGTCGTACATCCCCCAAGGTGCCCGTAGTCAATAAAGTAATATTCATATATTCTCCTCAACAAGAAGTAATAAGACCAACCAAAGTTAATGATTTCTAGCTTCAACAAAGGCGTGGTTATCCAGATTAACTATGCATTTTCATTTTAGTGGATTGTTTTCAAGATCAAGTCTCAATTGTGGCTCATTTTTGTCTCAACTTTTTCTTCTATTTGGTTCAATCCTTTTATGTGTCGAATGGATTGTTCTGTATAAAAATCTTTTACGTCATTCTCATCTTCTTGTTTCGAGGCGAGATAGGGATTTGAAACAGTAGGCAAAAACTCCATTGTTATCGGTCCTTGATAATGAATATCTTTTAACGTAACCATGATTTCCTGAAAATTGGTTTGTCCAAGCCCTGCTGCCTCGCGAGTATTATCCGCAATATGCACATGAATGAGGTGCGGCGCAACCAGTTTTAATGCATGGGAACTATTACGCTCCTCAATATTCATGTGAAAAAGATCTGCCATTAGTTTCACACTTTCGACATTGACTTCCTTCATAAACTTTAATGCTGTTTGCAAATTGTGGACCAAATAGGTCTCGTACCTGTTTAACGCTTCGATTGCAAGATTAATCTGCTTGGATAAAGCATACTCCCCCGCTTCTTTTACACTTTGAACCGCATTCATCCATTCTTCTTGCTGGGAGGTTTGAGGGTGCACCTTTCCAACGGTTGTAGGAACTACAATTACATGAGAAGCATTTAATTCCTTTGCAAGGTCTATACAATCCTTCACGTATTGGACGGCTTTGTTCCTAATAGACAAATTCGAAGAAGACAGGTCTCGATCCCCAGCATAGATACCACAAATCGATGTACAGATTAATCCATACTTGGTTAAAAGCAGACTAACCTTCTCCTGATCAGTCGTGTAGGGTTCCCCTGCTAATTCCACTCCATCGTAACCATATCTTTTTAATCTGGCAAAACTAACTTCGAGATCCTCTTTTCCAAAGATCCATTGGGTTGCACTGTACAAAAACAACTGATCCACCCCTTTGCCCAGCAATAGAAGTTATAACTGCCCGCCCCGACACCTCTTCCAATACATTTAATCAAATTACAATTCGGGCAGCATCTCACGAATACCCGGCCAGTGCATCCAAAGATCTGTTAGAGGGGCCTTCCAATCTTTTGATCTGTCAACGTGATCGAGTCTAAAGAAACATGCATATCTAATTTGATCAGACAGATTAGGACCCGCTGCGTGAATAAGCTGATAATGTACAATGATCATATCTCCAGCCTGACCAGTGATTTGTACACGTTCTGGGAGAGGTACATTGGGAGAATGATGCTTCGTTGCAAAAGCCTCTTCTGTCAGCATGACCTCTGGCCCATGTTCTCTAAAGTATTGCTCATATTGGCGATGGGTACCTGGATATACTGTGAAGTTGCCCATGTAGGTGTCTGGCAAATCATTCAGTAGAATACCCACCAAAGCGGTGAAATTCTGTACAATGCCCTCTTTTACTTTCAGTACACCATCAAGATGAGGAGCAAAATTCGCTGGTTGATCTTCCATAGTTGGAAACCGTAATGCGATTTGAACACCACTGTGTACAGGATGTATCCTTCCTGCTCCGATCACAGATTCAGCCAATTCCCAAGCCGGTGTCTTAATTAATAGATTGGTGATCACCGATGAATTTGAAAGCTCTTTGCAATAGTTAGCGCCCCGATGATCTGGTGATCGGAGCAGGAAGGATACATCCTGTACACAGTGGTGTTCAAATCGCATTACGGTTTCCAACTATGGAAGATCAACCAGCGAATTTTGCTCCTC